>JALYXS010000687.1 GCA_030946965.1 Acidobacteriota bacterium | reverse complement strand
GCGGCGTGGAGATCTCGCCCGCAAAGGTGCGCCGGGCAATTTCGCGGGGTGTCTCCGCTTACCAAGGCGATATCGACGAAGGTCTCGCGGATTACCCGGCGCAGGCCTTCGATTACGTCATCCTCAGCCAGACTTTGCAGGAGACGCGCGCGCCGCTGCAGGTCTTGAAAGAAATGCTGCGCGTGGGGCGGCGAGCCATCGTGGCGTTTCCGAACTTCGGGAATTGGACCGTTCGGATGTCGATGCTGTTCACCGGCCAGGCGCCCAAGACGAAGCTTTTTCCGTATGAGTGGTACGATTCGCCGAACATCCATTTCCTTACCGTCAGCGATTTCGAGAAGCTGTGCGAGCGCCAGGGCTTGAAGATTGAACGGCGTTTCTTTTTAGCGGGTGCCCGGAAGGTGAAGGTGTTTCCGAACCTGATGGCGGAAGTGGCCGTGTTTCTGGTAGCGTAAGGCGGATGTTCAAAACTCTTTCGATTTCGACCTTCGCTCTCGCGCTCGCTTCCGGTCTGTTCGCTCAATTGGCCGCGCCTAACGACAAGGGCGTCGCGATGGGCCATCTGCATCTGAATGCGAGCGATATCGCCGCCCAAAAACATTTTTGGGTGGATCTGCTTGGCGCTTCGCCGGTGATGTTAGGCAAAATCGAAGGCGTGAAACTGCCCGGCGCCGTCCTGCTGTTCACCGCCAAGACTCCCACGGCCGGTAGTGACGGTTGCGTCGTGGACCACGTCGGTTTGAAGGTCAAAGACCTGAAAGAGGCGAACGATAAATTAACGGGCGGCGGCGTGGCGTTCGAGAAGAATCCGAATGGCCATCAAAGCATGGTGACTGGGCCGGACCTGCTGCGCGTGGAACTCACCGAAGACGCAGCGATGACGGTTCCGGTAGCATTTCACCATATTCACTTTTATACCGAGCCGGTGCTCGAGACACAGGCTTGGTATGCCAAGACGTTCGGCGCGAAACCCGGGCGGCGCGCGATATTCGATGCCGCGGACCTTCCTGGCGTGAATTTGACTTTTTCGAAGGCCGAGACGAAATGCGCGCCCACGAAGGGCCGGGTGCTAGATCACATCGGGTTTGAAGTGAAAAATCTGGAAGCGTTTTGCAAGGGGCTGGAAGCGCGGGGAATAAAGTTCGATGTGCCCTATCGCAAGGTGCCCGCGCTCGGGATTGCTATTGCGTTTTTTACCGATCCGTGGGGGACATACATTGAACTGACGGAAGGGTTGGACAAGCTTTGAAAGAATGTGGCGTACGCACTCTTGCGTGCCGCGTCCACACTCATGTGGACGCTTGCCGGCCGTTTTAGCACAAGCGTCGAGAAGAGTCTCGACGCGGCACGCAAGAGTGCGCGCGCCACACTTACGCTAGCGGGCTGCGCTTCAGCGCGTACTGCACGGCTTCTTCCGGCACGCTGAAACTGCTGAGCACCGCGTTACCCATGAAGCCGATATCCTTGATTCCCACGGGGCTTGTATAGTAGGCGTCCACTACCATATTCCTGGCCCAGGCGAAGAAACGAATTCCGGGCCCGGTCGCCGGTGAATCGTTTTTCTGGAACGCGATCACGTCGAGCAGGGCGGTCTGCCACGCCGGTTTGGCATCCGCGAACGTGGTGTTGTGGTGATGTTGCATGTGCTCGTCGAGCCAGCCGATTCCGCCGCTAAAAATGCCGCCCAAATCGCTATTGCGGCTGCACATGAAGTCGATATACTCGGCGGCGCCCGCGTCGAGAGCGCCTTTCGAATGCTCGTCGGCGGGAACGATCAGATCCGCGAGACGGCGCAGCGTCGCGAATTCATGAAGGTTCAGAAATTTCGGCTTGTACTCCGTCCCGCCGTTCAGCGATTTGTCTTCGGCCACCGCTTGATGCACATGCTGCGCGAGCGCTGGTGTCAATACGCCCGCTCCGCCGGTCGTCAAGACCATCGAACTTCCAATGGTCTTCAGCAAATCTCTTCGCGAAAATTCGCGCGAAAGTTCGTTAGACATTGCCTTTCCTCATCTCTTCCGCAAGATGCTCCGCGATGCGCCAGGCATTCGCCACGATGGTGAGAGTGACATTCTTATCGGGGTTGCCCAGGAACGGCGCGGCGTCGGCAACGAACAGGTTTTTCACTTCGTGCGCCTGGCAATATTTATTGAGCACCGAGGATTTGGGATCGTCGCCCATGCATACGGTCCCGGCCTCGTGGATGATGGTTCCTCCGACGGAAACGCCCTTGGCTTCCCGCTCGGGATTGGCAAAACCCATTACTTTGCCGCCCATGGTTTCGATCATCGCCGTGAACGTTTCACCCATGTGCTTGGCCTGCTTGATCTCATGCTCGCTCCAGCGGAAATGAAACCGTAGCGTCGGAATGCCCCATTGATCCGTCTGCGCGGGATCGATCTCGCAGTAGGAATGCTCGTTCGGAATCATGTCGCCGCGCCCGGCCAGCCCGATGAAACTGCCGTACTCCTCGCGGATGTGGTTCTTGAGGCCAGTGCCGTACCCTTCGAACCGCGAGCATTGCCCGTGGAAGCTCCCAATCTGCGGCATGCCGAAACCGCCGCCAATTTCGATGTGATACCCGCGCGGGAATTCCTTATTTTTCTTGTCGAGCTGCCACCACGGCACATACACATGCATGCCGCCGATACCATCCGAATTATGGCGCGGCATTCCTTCGAGGGCGGGAATGTGGCCCGAGAGGCCGAAGCCGACCGTATCCGTCAGATTGCGCCCCAACATGCCCGAACCGTTTGCGATTCCATTTTGAAAGCGCGGCGATTTGGAGTTCAGCAGCAATCGCGCGGATTCACACGCGCTCGCCGCGACGATGACGCTACGGCAGCGAAGCCGCTTTTCCGTCCGCGTGATCTTGTCGACATAGGAAACTTCGGTGACCTTGCCCGTTCCGTCGGCGATCAGTTCGCGCGCCATCGCATTCGCGATCAAATTGAGCTTGCCCGTCTTCATAGCCGGGAAAATCATCGCCTGGCTCGATGAAAACGCCGAGGCCGTCTTGCATCCGCGTCCGCATTGCCCGCAGTAGTGGCATGCGGCGCGTCCGTGAATGGATTTCGTCAGCATCGCCATGCGCGACGGGATCACGGGAATGTTCAGGCGCTTGCCCGCTTTCTGGATCAGGATTTCATGCACGCGCGGCGAAATCGGCGGCAGGAATTTCCCGTCCGGCGCACTGCGGAAACCTTCTTTGGTGCCGGTGACGCCGATAAATTCTTCGGCTTTATCGTAATAGGGCGCCATCTCGTCGTAGGTGATGGGCCAATCGGCGCCGAGTCCGTCGAACGAGTAGGGCTTGAAATCGTAATCCGAGAAGCGGAGCGAAATGCGCCCATAGTGATTGGTGCGGCCGCCGAGGATGCGGGAGCGGAACCACCGGAACTCGCAATCGGGCGAAACGGTATAGGGCTCGCCAGGCACGTCCCAGAATCCATTGGGCGCTTCAAAATAGCCCCACTGCTGCTTGCCGAAATACTTTTCGGCATTGGGCCCAGCGCCGCGATGGTCCACTTGATACGGCAGCACGTGTTCTTTGAAATCCACGTAGGGATTGAGCATCGGCCCGGCTTCGAGCAGCGTGACGTTGATACCAAGATCGGTGAGGACTTTGGTGACAGTTCCGCCGCCCGCTCCGGAACCGATTACGACGACGTCGTGGACTTGCGGAGTGCGCTGGACTTGGATCATAAAATCTGGATCATAAATCTACTGAAATGCTATCACCATTGTGCGCGGGTGCGGCGAAGCTCCTCGCAAGGTTAATCTGATATTGGAGAACGCGCATGAAAATAGCTATCGCGTGCATATGCTTGGCGGGGTTGAGCGGCGCGAACGCCGCAACCGTGGGATCGTGCGCCATTTTCCCGGATACGAATGTTTGGAGTACCGCAATCGACACGATTCCGGTGAGCTCGCAATCCGGCGCTTACGTTGCGGCAATCGGCGCCGGTAAGC
>JALYXS010000562.1 GCA_030946965.1 Acidobacteriota bacterium | reverse complement strand
ATCGTCGCGAAAACTTTCGGCATTGCCGTATCGATGCAGAGTATTCGTCATGCCATCACCGCCTCGGGTTGTCTCATCTCTTCCGGTTGCGTCACTTTGCCCAGCCCTATGTTGGTCTTGGCGCGCTCCAGCTTATACCCCAATCGCTCGAGCACCGGAGCCACCCGCCGGTCTTCGCCATCGGCTTCGCAACGCACGCCGACGCCAATGGCCACCACCGTATCGATCTGCTTCTCGACTTCGCGCACCAGCAAAATCACTTCTTCGGTGCGTTCGTCCGGCACCTTGATTTCGACGATGGCCGACATGATCTTTTCGCCGAGAATGTCCTCCCGCAACGTGCCTGTAGCTACATCGCTCATCAACGAAGTGATCGGGTTCTTTTTCTCGAAACTCACGCCGGCCCGCGCCAATGCCCAGGTCATCTTTTGAATGTCGTGAAACCAGACTCCAACGCCGGGCCGCCCGAACTCAATGGTGAACCCCGCTTCGCCCAACTTCACGCGACCGCTGACGTCGTTGGTTTTCACTTCTTCCGTGCCTCTTCCGGCCACGCCGGTCGATTCGTGCGGCACTCGCGGGTCGGAGAAAGCGCGCCGGACTATGCGCGGCCACTCCAATTTATCCGGCTCGAACGCGGCCGTGGGGCAAACGTCCGGCTCGGGATCGAAACGCAGGCGCGCCAGCTTGAACAGGCTGCGCATGGCCCGCACCATAGTCGGATTCAGATGCTCCTGGCTCAAGCCGTTATAACAAGCGTGACACTCGACGCACTCATTGCGATCGATGGTCGCGCGCTTCATCACCGGGTCGATATAGATGGCGCCCATGGGGCAAACATAGGTGCAGTTTCCGCAAGCAACGCACTTATGGGGATTGATTGTCATTGTGACTCCGCGAAAATGTTTTGGGTAGCGTCGATTCTCATGAACAGCGCCGCGGCCACCACACACATGGCGGAGGCGGCGGCAAACGGCACATTCCATCCGTAGCCACGCACCAAAAATGCCAGCAGCGCGGGGGAAATCGCACCTCCAATATTACCGCAGCTATTCATGACGGCGGAGACCGACCCCGCGTAATCGGCGCCAATGTCGAGAGGAATCGCCCAGGATACTCCCACGGTTAGCTCCAGACCGAAAACCGCCACGCAGGTGTACCAGACGCTTCGCGTGGGGCTAGTCGTGAAGGTAGCGGGGAGAATCGCCAACGCGGCCAGCAAGAATCCGAACACCCCAACCGCGCGCCTCGCCAGTTTGAGATTCCGGGTGCGTTTGACCCACAGATCCGAAGTCCATCCGCCCATCAAATCGCCTAATGTACCGGCAAGCAGGGGCATGCTGGCGTAAAATCCCATTTGCTTGAAGTCGAATCCGCGATGGTCGTGCAGGTAAGTGGGGAACCAATCCAGATAGACCGAAAGGCAGTAGGAATAACAGAAGTACATCAGCGAAAGCGTCCAAAGCGTGGGGCTGGCGAGGATTCTGCGCCACGGTACCGACCTCGTGGTGCCCGCGCGCGCCAAGCCCAGGCTTCCATAAATCAACTGCTTTTCCGCATCATTGACCTGCCTATGCTCGCCTGGCGTGTCGCGGTAATACCAGAACCAGACCGCCGCCCAGATCAACCCAAAAAATCCGAAGACGACGAACGAAGAACGCCACCCGAACGCCGTCATAAGAGCGACCACCAGCACCGGAGTCGCCGCCGCGCCCAACCGCGATCCGGCGTGCGTGATGCCTTGGGCAAATCCCCTTTCAGACGGCAACATCCAACGCGAGAGCGATCGCGTGGCAATGGGGAACGCTCCCGATTCGCCCACTCCGAACAGGAAACGGATCGCGATAAGCGACCCGGCGCCCCATGCCAGGGCTGTTGCGGACGTGAAGATGGACCACCAGGTCACGATGAGCGTCAGGGCGCGCCGCGGCCCGATGCGGTCGCCCAGCCAGCCGCTCGGAATCTGGAACAGCGCATATCCCCACCGGAACGCGCTCAAGATCCAGCCCATCGTGAGCATCGAAAGACCCAGATCGTGGCGGATGAGCGGGGCTGCCGAGGATATGTTCACGCGATCCATATACGTGATCATGTACGCCGCAACCGTAAGCGCGAGCACGACGTGCCGGACGCGCGTCGGGCTTGGGGATCGCGTTTCAGTCAAGACAGCAATGCTATATCAGGAGTTCTCGGCGGCCAGAAACCCGACCGCTCTTCAGCTTGCCGATCATCGCGGTACCCACGTCGGGCATCTGCGCTTCTGCTCCGTCTATGATGGGCCC
>JALYXS010000544.1 GCA_030946965.1 Acidobacteriota bacterium | reverse complement strand
AGCGCAGCAGGATCGTCTCGCGGCTGCCCTCCGCGAGTGGATTCCGGTTGGCGATTCGCACCGTCACGCGGAACAAGCCGTCGCGCACGGCAACCGCCGCCGCTTCGATGGCGCCCTGGATGTCATTGTCGAAATCGAACAGTTGCTCCCGATGAAGGCCGCCCAGCCGCAGATTGCGGGACGGCACGGCCCGATCGATGGCTTCATTCCACACTTTGCCCTCGCGCGCCGTCATTTGAAGAAACCGAACCTTCACGTCGAGCACCGATTCCGCGGTTCCGGCGACCAGGCATTCGGTCTGCATGAACTCGCCCGGCGCAAGCGTCCCGAAATTCCAGCGCTGCTGATTTTTCACCGATGACGCGCGATACGGATAGAGGATGTACCCCTCGTAGAGCACCGCGTTGGCGATCTTTTCGACAATTTCGGAGTTCATGACGCCAGCATGCTCTCGATGGTCTGTTCCCACGTCGGAATTCCGTGGCGCGATTTATACGCCAGAAGCCGCTCGAACACATCGCGACGCAAACTCAGCCACGCGGTATTCGGATAATACAGATCCATCATCTCCTTCCAGACCGCGACGGGTAATTCGTAAGCGGCTTCAAGATTCCAGGGAATCGGGCTAACCTGCAAGGCGCCGTCTTCACCGGCGTAAAACGCAGTGCCGCTGAACTGAACGAGAATCGGAACCTTGCCGTCATCGAGCGCGGAGAAATATTTGGTTGCGGCGATATTGAAATCGAAGGTGCAAGGAACGGGAAGGTCGACCAAAATGGAATCCTGGAACGCCGGGATTACGATGTTGGAGTGAGTCCAGAGCATGGTGCGCAAGGTCAGGCTCCATCTATCGGCCGAGCCGAACAAGTCGCTGAGGCGCTGCTGTTCTTCCGCGTTGTAGCGCCTGCGGGCGGCCTGGATCTGGATCTGGCACTGTAAGGAGACGCTATGCAGCGGCTCTTCGCGATTCCCGTTGGAGGCCCGTAATTTCAAAACCAACAGCGGCACGGCCGCGTACGGAACCGATTCGGCGCCCTCCACGCGAAAACTCAGATCAGGCATGGGATTGTTCCTTCAACTCCGCGAAGAACCGGTCGATTTCTTCCCAAACCTCCGAGCCGCCTGAAAGTCCGCGCCAGCGGGCGCGAATCAGGCCAACCAATTTGTAGCACTGATCCATGGGCGCGATGTAATACTCACGCGTTTGCGATACACGATTCACGAGCAACGCCTCGACGTCCGGTTCCATGGAGGCAAGTCTGGGATTGTTTTCCTCGATCTGCTTCCAGGTTTCCAGGCTTAACAACGATTCCGTGGGGCCGGCCGGGCTGGGATAGATCGCGACTACTTTCGCCGTCGGCGTGCTATGGAAAAAAAACGCCATGTTGATCGGGATCATCAAGCCATCCCACTCGGCATCGGATATCCGGAAATCCGTTAGAAATCGGCCGTCGCGCGGCACCCGCGCGAACTTCGACGATAGACCGCGAGCGCTGAACAGAATGCCGCAAGGCTCGCAAGCGCAGAGAAGACGGCGATTGGCGGGCTCCACAAGATGGGAATGGCGCAGGCCCAGTGGCGCACTGCATAGTTCGCATCGCTCGACCACCGGCTTTTCGCGGGCGAACTCTCGAAGCTTGGCAAGGGCGGTCATGTGGCACGCAAGAGTGTGTGCGCCAGGCCGGGCTGGTTGAAGCGCTTCACCTAGACCTTCGTCGTTAGCTGAATCAAACCGTTGATGTTAGTTTTTTCCGGCGCCAACCCTTGAATCCGTATGTCGGTCACATCCGCGGCAAACCGGTAAATCTCTTCTTCTATCGCGGCTTTCAGATTTGGCGCGGGCTTCCCTTCAAACCGGAGTTGCACCACGCCATCCTCAATCCCAAGCAACTCCACATGGCTCGATTGCGCGCGCAAGATGGGCTGCACTTTATCGATGGCTTGGGCCACGCGCGTTTCGAGCTCGACCGGATGCAGTCCATGCAGCAACAACAAACTCGAGACCAACTCGTCACGCGCGAGACTAGCGAAAACCGGCGGCTCGCCCTCTCCTTCTTCGGCGATGATTTCCATCATCCGGTTAATAGACTTGCCGTGAAATTCCATGAGCGCCTGGACCAAGGCCCGCGCATCGTTGCGCGTGCTCTGGTCCGGGGCGCTCTCGAACTTTCCAATTAGCGCTTCGATTCGCTCGATCAATGCGCCTGCACGCCGAACATCGGAGAATGCCGCGTTTCGAGTGTCTTTCCGTTGCCCAAATACATGTGAACGCCGCAAGGCAGACACGGGTCGAAGCTGCGCACCGCGCGCATGATGTCGATGCCCTTGAACTTGTCCGGCCCGTTTTCTTCGAAGATTGGCGTATTCTGTATCGCGTCTTCATAGGGACCCGGCGTGCCGTAAATATCGCGCGGGTTCGCATTCCAAGGCGTAGGCGGATAGGGATGGTAGTTGGCGATCTTCCCTTCCTTAATTACGACGTGATGCGAAAGCACGCCGCGAACCGCTTCGTGGAAACCGCAGCCGATAGCCTCGTCCGGCACCTTGAAATCGCGCCAGGTTTGCGTCTTCCCGGCATGCAGCTCAGCCATGGCTCTCTCGGCAAAGTAGAGGGCCGCGGCCGCCGCGTAAGCCTGAAAGTACGTTCGCGCGCGATCGCGTTCGATGGCGTTGCTCCATTTCGGAATTTTCCATTCGAACTCCTTCTCGGGCTTCGTCGCGGTTTTCGGAAGATAAATCTTTACGCTGTGACCGGTCGCCTTCACGTACCCGATATCTACC
>JALYXS010000541.1 GCA_030946965.1 Acidobacteriota bacterium | reverse complement strand
TCAAAAACGGCTGCTTGCCGCGGCGGCGCGGACGGAAGTTCCTGGACGATTCGCGCGGGTTGCTCGGGTTGTTCGTGCCGCACCGGTTGAGCCGCAAGCGGCGCCTTCTCTTGCGTTGCCGCCTTGGGAGTGATTTTGGCTGCAAAGGCGAGTTCCGCGGATTGCGCCTCTGGTTTTTGGGGAATAACGAGCGGCCGCTCCGATGCTCCGGCGTGAGATGCGGGCGCGCCGCTTTGCTCAACCTCGCGTGAATCGCGAACGGGTGGCAAGACCGTCAAAGTTACTGCCGGGGCGGCGGGCAGTTGCTTTGACGGGTCCGCTTCCACGGACAACAGCACGCAAATCTGATTCGCCTCGTCTCGGCGTCGCGCGCGGGCAGATACGCCTGTCTCCGGGGGAGACTGTGTCCCCATGAGTGGGGACACGGTACGCAGGAGTGCGGGCGCCACATCGATTACAACGGGCGCCGCGGTCGCCGGCGTCTCCCCATTCAAGTTGGAAGAGGGGAGTTGAGCTGGCAAAGTGGAGTCGAACGGGAGCGAAGACGCTTTGGAAACGCTGCCGTTAGGTTCCGGAACACTGGGGGGATCGATCGCCATGGCGGTGAGTGTTACGACTGGCGCCAGAGTGGCCGGTTTACTGTGCTTCGTCAAGCCGCCCGCTAGCGAGCCTGGATAAAGATTGCCTGCAACGGTCTTCGCCATAACTTTGGTAGAGGCGGGTTCAGTTGGAGAGGTGAAGTCGAAAGGGAGCGAGGACGCACTCTGAGCTTGAGCGGCCTGTTCGGCCGGGGGCTTGACAGGCAGCAGCACCTGCAATAGCGCGGCGAAAACATTCGAAGCGGCAATACCCGGTTTCATCTCCAGGTTCGAGCCTGACGGCTCCACTGGAAGGTTCGGGGCCGATCCGGTACTGGTCGCAAGCCTCACGCCAGGGAAGAATGCAGATCGAGCGCCAACTGCAATCCGCTGTTTCAGAAGTGGTTAGCGCGCCTGGGGGCCGCCAAGATCTTGGCGTATGCGCGGCAGTGACGGGTTTTTGCCGCGCTTGACGAACTTGTCCCACTAGCCGTATCGGCCCGGCGCTTCGCTGTTTTAACGCTTTACGGAAAATTTCCCAATCGGCCTGCCGCTTGCCCTTGCTATTTCGAGGCAATCACGATGGACGCAATCAGTATTTCCGCCGCCAGCGGCATGCGGGCGCGCATGGAATCGCTCGACATGCTGGCGAATAATATCGCTAACGTCAACACTGGCGGCTACAAAATGGACCACGAATTTTACAGCCTGTATGTTTCGCCCGACGCCGGCGATTCTCCCGATACCCTGCCGGTTATCGAGAAGCCATGGACCGACCACGCCCAAGGCGTGCTGCGCTCGACCGGTAATCCGCTCGACTTCGCGCTTTCGGGCACGGGTTTTTTTGCCGTGAACGGTCCTAAAGGAGCGCTCTATACAAGGAACGGAAGTTTCCGGCTCTCCTCGGCGGGCGTTCTCACGACAACGGACGGGTATCCCGTCCGGACCACGGATGGAAAGACGGTGCAGACGCAATCGACCGCCCCGCTCGACGTATCGACGGACGGAACCATCCGCCAGGAAGGCCAATCGCTCGGGCAGCTCGATATTGCCGGCTTCAAGGATTCCGCCGCGCTGAATAAACAGGGCAACAACTACTTCTATAAGATCGACCCGAAAACGCGAACCGTTGCGGCGGCGGCGGAAGTGAAGCAGGGCCACGTGGAAGATTCGAATGTAGGGCCGGCAGACGCCGCCGTGCGATTGGTGAGCGTGATGCGGCAGTTCGAGATGTTGAACAAGGCGATGTCGCTTGGAGTGGAGATGAACAAGCGGGCGATTGAGGAAGTTGCGCGGGTGGGTTCGTAATGGTCACGAGAATCGATAATCATCTGGCCGTGGCGGCGAATCCGGTTTCCAAATCGCAGGCGTCACAACCTCAGGCGTCCAGCGGCTTCGCGACCGTCTTTAGTCAAGTGGGCGCGCCGGCTCCGGTTTCTCAGTACGAGGCAAACGTCCACACGGCTCTCGCCGGAGGCGTCGATGTATCCAACAATCCGGTGCAGTTCGCGACCGCCGCCACGGCGGATGCGCTCGCCAAAAAACTTGGCGGCGTGGTAAGAGAAGATTCGCTCGCCGGAAACTTCGCGCGTTCCGCGCCGGAGCGGATGATCGTCGAGCCCAATGGGAAGGCGGTTAACGCAGGGCTTGTGGCGGACCTGTTCGCGAAATATGGTGACGCTCCGGATGGCGAAGCCTGGCGCGCGATCAATGCCGATCTCGGCATCCATTCATAAGGAGAATTGAATGATTCGAGCTTTATACAGCGCCGCGAGCGGGATGACCGCCCAGCAGCTTAACGTCGACAACATTTCGCACAATCTGGCCAACGCCAACACGGCCGGGTTCAAGAGCCGACGCGCCCAGTTTCAGGATTTGCTCTACCAGAATATAGTGCAACCGGGCGCGTCTGCTGGGCAGCAGACCGTTGTCCCAACCGGCCTTCAAGTGGGCCTGGGCACGCGCACATCGTCCAACGAAATCAATTTCAGCCAGGGAGACTTCGCGGCAACGGGAAATCCGCTCGACCTCGTCATTCAGGGGCGCGGATTTTTCCAGATCCGGCGGGCGACGGGTGAGATCTCCTACACGCGCGCGGGCGCGTTCCACCTCGATCGCGACGGCAACGTGGTCACCTCGGACGGCGATCCGCTCGAACCGCAAATCACGCTTCCGCCCGATGCGCAATCGGTGAATATCGCGACCGACGGCACGGTGAGCTTCTCGCAGCCTGGTCAGACGGCGTCGCAACTCGCCGGGCAGATCCAACTCGCCAATTTTCAGAATCCGGCGGGGCTGAACAGCATCGGCCGCAATCTCTACATGCCCACGGATGCGTCGGGCGAAGCGGCGGTCGGAAATCCGGGCGGCCAGGAGGGCATCGGTTCGCTGCTGCAAGGGTACACGGAACAGTCGAACGTCAGCGTCGTCGAAGAATTCGTAAACCTGATCGTGGCGCAGCGGGCGTATGAAGCAAATTCAAAAGTCGTGAAAGCGGCCGATGACATGTATTCGCAAGCGAACAACATGGTCCGATGATCCTGTCCTTCTTGATGGCCGCCACGCTCGCGTCAGCGTGCCACCCGGTGGAAGGCGACAACATTTTGGGGCGCGATCTTGCGGCCGCGGATGCACGATTTTTGGCGCTTCCCGCGGATGCGCCTTTGGGATTTGCGCCCGCGCCCGGAGCTCACCGCGTTTTCCACGGCGCGGAACTTACGCGGCTTGCGGCGCGCTATGGGATTGTGGCGGACACGTTCGGCGACGCTTGCTTTGACCGGCCTCTTAGGCCGATAGATCGAGAGCGCCTGCTAGAGACTTTGCAGGCCTCCTTGGGAATATCCGGCGCTCGCATCGATATTGCGGAATCGAGTTTGTATCCGGCGCCACTGGGCGAAATCGTTTTCCCTCGCGCGGGTCTAGGCGCCCCTCAGGCCGGCACGGCTTTGTGGAAAGGCTACGTGCGCTATGGAACGAACCGGCGTTTTCCGCTCTGGGTTCGCGTGAAGATCCAAG
>JALYXS010000537.1 GCA_030946965.1 Acidobacteriota bacterium | reverse complement strand
CATTTCGACATCCCAGATCAGTCCGCCGGTCAGCCGATGTAATGCGAGCAAATGCGCGTTGTCCGTGACCAGAAAAACACGGTCGTCAAGTATGGCAACACCGCGATTGATTCCGCCCGCCGCATCGCCGACCAATTCTTTCGACCTTGGACGAGAGTACGACCATATCTTACGGCCCGCGCGCGCATCCAATGCAACCACCGAGTTCACGCCGGTCACATACATGATCCCGCCCGCAACCACCGGCGTGGTTTCGAGCGCCTGGCCCGTGCCGGCGGGGAACGACCACGCGGACGCAAGTTGGCTGACATTCTTAAGATTGATTCGCGCCAGTTCGCTATAGCGATTGCCGCTTAACTGACCGTGGTAGGTGGGCCACTCTCCGGCCGCGGGGTGCGCGATGCCGTTCCACGCGACGGCGCCGGGCAAAGCGGCAGGCATGGATTGCGATAGTTTTTGCTCGGGAGCCGCGCGCAGGAACGCGATCAGATCTCGATATTCCTCCGGGGGTGCGTCATGAGAAGCTCGCATGGCCGGCATCAACGAATCGGACTCTCGCGCGAGAATCTTAAACTTGCGTTCGGAAAGAAGGTAGAGCTTTCCATCTAGCCCTAGGAGTTGCAAATCGAAGCCGCTCTCATTGCGGATGAAGCCGCGCACCTTCATGCCGGACGGCAACTCCACCGTAGCCACTTGATAACCCGCGACGCGCCGATTGTTCGGACGCAGCAGCGATGTCTCCACTTCCGCCGCTGTCAGGTTTCTACTGGCTTCTGTCAGATCGGGACCTTGAATGCTTCCGCGCCCGTGGATCATGTGGCAGTTGGAGCAGCCGCCCTTTCCGAAGAAGTACCGCTCGCCCGCGCTCGCGTCTCCGCTCCATGCCGTAAGGCTCAGCGGCGTGACGCGCGACCGCACAAACGCCGTGAGCGCAGCCAGTTCCGAATCGGAGACGTCAAAGGCGGGCATGCCGGAATCGGGAATGCCGTGAGCGATGATGCCGCGAACCGCCTCGTCCGATTGCAGCCGCTTGCGAGACCCCTTCCCGATCTCCGGAGCGCGTTCGCCGCCCAATCCATCTTCTCCATGACAGCCCGCGCAGCGTGTGTTGAAGCGCTTGCGCCCAGCCTCGACATCGGACTGCGCCGAAGCGGTTATCGCGCAAAGGACGAGCGGGAATAGTTTCATTTCGTTAACTTCATTTGGTTAGCTTCAGAATCACCGGTGGTCCTTGCTCGCGAAGCGGAGTTCCATTGAAGAGCCGCGCGTCCTTCGGCGCGAAATGGCTGGCGATGGCGTTCTCCGCGGGATTCGCATAGATCACCGCCTGATTGATTACGGCGGCATGGAGCGGTACGTCAATACCGTAGCGTTTGTCCGTTTCTCCGGCGGCGATCCGCTCCACGCGCTCGCGGCGTTGACCGTTTTCCATCCACAGATGCGTGATTTCAAGCGGGCTTCGGGAACGCAGTCCTTGGCGAACCACCGCCAAGCGGAGGGAATCCATCGCGATGCCCTGAATCCGGTACCGCACGTACACGCGCCGTGTCCCCTTCGGCAGATTGCGAACTTCACGATCCACCTCGGGCCACCGAAGCGTCCGGTCGATCGGCTCGCCATCCTTCCAATTTAATTTCGAGTCGTACGTCCAAAGGGTCCGATAGGAGCCATCGAGAGATGCCGACCACGATAGCGACGCGCTCTGCGCCTCGCGAGCAGCCGGCCAAGCCGGAACCTTGCGGACCTCCGCCGTGAACTTATCCGGAGCTAAACCGTCACGCAAATCGAGAAAGCGCGCGCCGGCATCGAACCCGCCGATCTCTCCGCCATCGGGCGCCTTCACCTCAACAATGACATCGCCCGCCGCAACGGAAGTATTCGCCAGGTATTCTTGACCGTCCGAAGTCACGGGGGCAACGTTGCGCATCTTAAAAAAATTTAGAGGCAACTCCAACCGTTCCCTATCGGATGATGCATATTCGAGCGCATTGCGGCCCGGCGCAAGTTCCGGAAGCGTTCGCGGATTCAATTGGAAACGCGTCGTCAACGTCAAATCGCGAATCTCGCCGCCGGTCCGGCTCACGCGCACGAGATATCCGTAGGTCCCCGAAACGGCATTCCGGCTGCCGTGTTCCGATTTCGTCAGAATTGCGGGAGCGGCGGTCCAAGCCCCTTCATGTGGACCGCCGAGCGTCGCGGCCATGATCCACGCGCGTCCATCGTCCACGGAGGTTTCGACTGTGATCCGGTCGCTCGCGTTCAGAAGTTTGGCCGTCATTCGAAAGTTTGCATCGATGATGACGTAGGGGCACGGCATCGAATATACAGTGTTCGACCCGGGCGAAACCGGCGTGCGATACTCCTGCACTCCGGTTGCCCAGCGCCGCGCGTCCTTCTGGCTTCGGGGGCCATCCGCCGTGCGGATCTTATACTGCTCGATCTCTTGCGGAAACTCGCGCCACTTCGTCCCGTCGAAACGATACGGCAAATAGTACAGGTTCTCCGGTTCCGGATGAAAATACCGGGTGATGCGCTCGCCCGGACGCAGCACGAAGTCCATCGAGTGCCCCGATTCGTACCGCTGATATGGGTAGACCCTGTTGTCTTTTGAACTGGTAAAGAGTTCAGCCAGGCCGCCGATCGCATGAGCGCGAACATCCGCTGGATACCATGGCAAATCGACATTCGCCACATCGTCTTGCTTCGGACCAACCAGCTTTCCGGTAATGATGCTGCCGTCTTGCTCAATCTGATGAACCGATGCGACTGGACGCTGCTTCAAGGGACCCGAAGCGCCGATCGGGTTATAGCCCATCATGTCCGAATCGAAGTAATGGTAGCCGCCGTCGTAAAAGACTTCGGCTACCGTGTGTCCCGTGAGGAACCAGACCCGCGCATCGGCGAAGCCGCCGGCCTTGAATACGCTTTCGAGCAGCGGTGCGATGTGGTAACAAAGCCCAAAACCATAGCTATTGAGCAGTTTCACCGGATCGAGCACTTCACCGCCCGGCTCTTCATACGCCCAACCGGCAATGTGATAGATCAAGCCGGGTTTCACAAAACGCCCATCGGTCAGGAAATACCGCCAGATCGCCTCGGCCTTTTTGCGAGGTGCGTGCGCATGGGCCTGCTCAAAGATTCCTTGCGCAAGCGCTAGCAGATTGGCGGTATCCGGTTGGCCCTTCTTCAGGACACGTGGCGAATAGACCTGCGCGTGCATGGAACAGGCCAAAAACAAAACCGAGATAGCGAACCGCATCTCAGTTCACCGCGAGTGCCGTTTCCTTCGTTTCGCCGGTAAACGCGTCGCGGATGCGGATTTTCCATTCGCCGGCGGGGTCGTTTAATGCGAGGGGCAGCAGCTTACGCGCATGGCCGCGGCTTGCAATCAGGTTCTCGGTGTAGTGCGGCACACGCGCCCCTTGCGGGTTTACAACCTCCACGTGATAGACGTGGTTTGCGGCAGGGGTTGCCTCATGTGTTGTACCCGAGCCGATGCCGATTTCGACTATCGATCCAAGCTTCGCCGCCGCCGGAGCGAAAATATTCAGCTTCGGAAGTGGAGTGGAGGATACGGCGAATATAACCGGCTCGTACGGGCCGACAGTTACGTCAACAGACTGTTTCTGGCCAAAGGATTTCCCCGTTCGAGAATCGTAGATGTACCTCGCCGCCGGTAGCTTGACCGTCACCTTGACCGGAGTTTCGAAGCGTTTATTCGAACGGAAATCGGGCGGGCCAAGCTCATCCACCCGCAGGAGCGGGTTCGACATCAAGGTCACAATAGACACCCCGCCGTTGCGAAAAACATGTGTCTCGATTCCAACCACCGGATTGCCCGACGCGTCCGTCACCGCGAATTCCGGCGCGATTCTGTTGGAGCGAAACAAATCTCCAGCAAGTTTATGAGTTGCGCTTTCCTTGCCCGAAAGCCGGTCCTGCA
>JALYXS010000518.1 GCA_030946965.1 Acidobacteriota bacterium | reverse complement strand
GCCTGAGTCTGGCCCAATTGCGCGCGCGATTGGGCCAGCGAGGCGCGCGCTTGCTGCACCTGCTGCGCTAGTTCGGGCGAATCGATGTCAGCGAGCAACTGGCCCGCGCGCAGCCGGTCGCCGATATCCACATAACGCCTTTTCACGTAGCCCGATGCGCGCGCGTAAATGTACGCTTCGGTAAGCGGCGTGATGTTGCCGGGAAGAAGTAATTCGCTGACCCGCGGCGAGCGCTTCACTTTTGTGACATTCACGATCGGCAAATTCTCTTCTTCCTGTTGCGCTTCCGCGTCTATCTTTTTCCCGCGATGAAGGCGCGGCAGATAACCGGCCAAAAATAGGACGGCGATTAACAACAGCAGCCCGAGACCAATCAGCCAAGGCGCGCGCCGCGGCGTATTGCCGCCTTCCCGAAAGGGCGGACGCTCGGGGGCATGGCGAGGCGCGTCGAGCAGTTTCGGCTCGGGGCCGGTTTCTAAAAGCTTGTTTGGCGCTAATTCTTCAGGCACGAACTTCACGCGGGTTCACCCGTGTTCGGGGCGTGAGACTCTTCGTCGATCTGACGGTCCATATCGACAGGCGCCGTTTTGCGGAGATAACTGTAAGCGATCGGCACGAAGAATAGCGTCGAAAAAGTAGCCACGATCAATCCTCCAATTACCGCGCGCCCAAGCGGCGCATTTTGTTCGCCGCCTTCGCCCAGCCCAAGCGCCATCGGCATCATGCCGATAATCATGGCAAGCGCCGTCATGGTGACCGGCCGGATGCGCGTGTAGCCCGCGGACAGCGCCGCTTCCAGAGCGTCTTTGCCTTCCATCCGCTCGTCGTTGGCGAAAGTCACCACCAGAATACTATTCGCGGTTGCCACGCCAATGCACATGATCGCGCCCATTAACGACGGCACGTTGAATGTGGTTTGCGTCACGAACAACATCCAGATAATCCCGGAGAGCGCGCCCGGAAGTGCCAGCAGAATGATAAACGGATCGAGCCACGATTGAAAGTTCACCACGATCAGCATGTAAACCAGCACAATCGCGAAGACCAACCCGATTCCAAGCCGCACAAACGACGATCGCATGGTTTCCACCTGCCCCCGCAATTCTAGAAAGGCGGCTTTAGGCAGATGCGGCGTTACATCTTTCATGATTTTTCTGATTTCGCTCGCGACGCCGCCCAGATCGCGCTCGTCCACGTTTGCGTATACGTCAAAAACCGGCTGCACGTTGTAGTGATTTACCACCGCCGTCGATGTGCCCCGGCCCAGCGTGGCGAGATTGCCGAGCAGTTGCGTGTTGCCGCCCGCCCCCGATGAGACTGGCGTGCGCTGCAAAGCGTCGAACGAATCGATGCGGTATTGCGGAGTTTGCACGGCAACCTGATAGTTCACGCCGTTTGCCGGATTGAGCCATTGGTTGGGCGCGGTCTGCCCGCTCGAACTTAGCGAAATCAGCAAGCTGTTCGCCACGTCGCGCTGAGTGATGCCGACCTGATCCGCTTTGGTGCGGTCGACATTCACGCGGATCTCCGGGTAGTCGATTTCCTGATGGATGTGAACGTCGACGGCGCCCGGAATCAGCGACACGCGCCGCTCAATCTCCTTCGCTATTTTGTAATTGTTCTTGGCGTCGCGCCCTACTATTTGAATGTCGATTGGAGCGGGGAGGCCGAGATTCAAAATCTGGTTGGTAATATTCGCCGGCTGAAAAAAGAACGTGAGGTCGGGAAATTCGCCGCGCAGCACATTGCGCAGCTTGCGCGTGTATTCCTGGGTGGGCCCATGCTTTTTGTTCAAGGCGATCAGGATCTCGCCGTCGCCCGTTCCGATCGAGGCGCTATCGCTGAACGCCAGATTGATGCCGCCGTTCGGGAGCCCGATGTTGTCGAGAATCGTAAACAATTCATCGCGTGGAATCTGCCGCCTAATCTCTTCCTCCACGCGGCCGAACATCTGCTCGGCATCCTCAATGCGCGTGCCCTGAGGCGTGCGGACGTGCAAACGCATCTGGCCGGAATCGACGTATGGAAAAAAATCTTCGCCGACGAGCATGCCCAGCGCAATCGAGCCGAGGCAAAATACGCCGAAGAGGCCGGCGACCAAACCGCGACGACCAAGACACCAGGAGAGCGCGCCTTTGTAACGGTCCCGGAGCTTTTCGAACTGGCGATTGAAGGCGTGGTGAACCCGCCAGATTATGCCCGTCGACCCGGCGGCCGCGTGCGCCTCCTCGCCTTGGGCGTAAACCTCGATCTCACTCCGCAACAGGAAGTGAACCATGGTAGGCACCAGCGTCCGCGAGAGAAAATAAGACGCCATCATCGCGAACACTACGGCCATCGCGAGCGGCGTGAAAAGATACTTCGCGGCGCCGGTGAGCAGCAGGACGGGAACGAACACAATGGAAATCGCCAGCGTGGAAACGAACGCGGGCACGGCAATTTGCTGCGCCCCGTCGAGTATCGCGCGCGTGATCGGCTTTTTTTGCGCCATGTTGCGATGCACGTT
>JALYXS010000517.1 GCA_030946965.1 Acidobacteriota bacterium | reverse complement strand
TCCACTCGCGAGCTTAGCCGCACAAATGTGCCCGACGCATGGCTCGGGCTGGCGTTCTCCCCCAAAGGCGATTTCGTTTACGTGGGCGGGGGATCGCGCGCCGCGGTCTACGAATTTTCGTTTGAGAACGGCGCGCTGCAAGCCACGCGAACATTTCCCGTGGTAGCCGAAGCGAAGCGAACCAATCGCGATTTCATTGGCGATGTCGCGATGACGCCCGATGGACGCCTCATCTATGCCGCCGACCTCTTTCACGATTCGCTGGTTGTCATCAATCCGCAATCGGGGCGGGTGATCGAGCGCGTCAAGACGGGACGCCGGCCCTACCGGATTCTTTTTCACCCGGACGGCAAATCGTTTCTCGTGTCGAGCTGGACCGATGGCGTAGTCGGCCGCTACCAGACCGAAGGCGGTTCTTCGATGGGGAGCGTGCGCCTGGGGCCGCATACGACGGACATGGCTTGGGTTCCGATGACGAACGGCGAGCCTGCTCAGACCGCCGCGCGCCTGTTCGTGGCCGCCGCGAACAGTAACAATATCTATTCGGTTGAGGTATCGGAATCGAGCGAGATGCGACGGCTGGAGACGATCAATCTCGCGATGACGCCGCGCCAACCTGTCGGCATGACGCCGAGCGCGCTCGGGCTCAGCACCGATGGCAAGCGCCTTTATGTGGCGTGCTCGGACGCAAATGCGGTCGCGGTGGTCGACGTTTCGCAAGACCACAGCGGCGTGCTCGGGTTCATTCCCACCGGATGGTATCCAACGGCGGTGCGGGAACTCGCGGACAAGCGCATCGTAGTCTTGAATAGCCGCGGACTTCGCTCTTATCCGAATCCGAATGGTCCGAACCCGCTGCGAAAGCCGACAGCGGCGCATGTGGGCAGTCCGGCGCTCGAATACGTGGGACGTATTCAGACCGGCGGCATTTCCTTCATCGACCAGCCCAGCGACAGCGATCTCGCCAAGTATTCCGCAACCACGCTCGCCAACTCTCCATATCGCGACAACCAGCTCGACGCGCCCATTCCGCCCAGCCTCGCGAAGATCAAGCATGTCATTTATATCGTCAAGGAAAACCGCAGTTACGACCAGGTGATGGGCGATGTGAAGACCGGCAACGGCGATCCTTCGCTGGTGCTCTTCGGCGAGCAAATTACGCCGAACGAGCACAAGCTGGCGCGCGAATTCGTTCTGCTCGATAATTTCTACGTTAATTCGGATGTAAGCGCGGACGGCCACAACTGGTCCACCGCCGCCATTGCGCCCGATTATGTTCAGAAGATGTGGCCGAATAGCTATGCCGGCCGCCGCAAGCTTTACGACTACGAAGGCCAGGAGCCAACCGCGCTGCCGCCGGCTGGATATCTTTGGACCAACGCGCGCGCGGCCGGCATCTCAATGCGGAACTACGGCTATTTCGTGGACAACCGCGCGAAACCGCTCGAAGACGGAATTCAAATCGACTCCGTGCGCGACCAGATTCTTTCGCAAGTCACGAATCCGAATTATCGCGGCTTCGATCTCGCCTATCCCGATGTCGAACGCGCCAAAGTATTTTTAAAGGATCTTGCCGCGTTTGAAGCCAAGGGCGAGATGCCCCGGCTCTGCTTCGTGCGCTTGGGCAACGATCACACTTCGGGAACCGCCGCGGGGAAAATCGCCCCTCTCTCTTCGGTCGCCGACAACGATTACGCGCTCGGCATGTTGGTGGAAGGCGTTTCGAAGAGCCGCTTCTGGGGGGACACCGCCATCTTCGTAGTGGAAGACGATGCGCAGAACGGTTCCGATCATGTGGATTCGCACCGCTCGCCGGCTTTCGTGCTCTCGCCTTACGTGAAGCATGGAGCGGTCGATAGCTCGATGTACAACACGGCTTCGATGCTGCGCACCATCGAGTTTATCCTGGGCTTGCATCCCATGACGCAGTTCGACGCGGCGGCGCGGCCCATGAGCGCCGCTTTCCAGGCGGAACCAGTGAACACGCTCTTCGCCGCCGAGAAGCCGCGTATCGCGCTCGACGATCGCAACCCCGCCTCCTCGGCAACCGCCGCGCGTTCCGCAAGAATGGATTTCGAAGGGGAAGACCGCAACGACGACGATGAGTTGAATGCGATTCTCTGGGCGGCAATTCGGGGCCGGAGCGCACCGCCGCCCACGCCGGTCAGAAGCTTCTTCGCCCGGTGAATTAGATGTTTCCTCTACGCGACGATCAGCCCAGGTATTCGCAAAGCTACATCACTGTTTTGCTAATTATTCTGAACGTCGTCGTGTTTCTGTTCGAGACGTCGCTTGACGACTACTCGCGGAACCATTTCATCGCAGCTTACGCTTTGATACCCGGCCATTTCCGCCCGTTTATGCTTCTATCGGCGATGTTTCTGCATGGCGGGTGGATGCACATCATCAGCAACATGGTTTTTTTATGGGCATTCGGCCGCAGTCTTGAAGACGCGATGGGACACGGGAAATTCCTGCTCTTTTATCTATTGTGCGGAATAGTTGCCGGGATGACTCAAGTATTCTTGAGCGGCGGTTCGCGCGTCCCGACGGTGGGAGCGAGCGGCGCGATTGCGGGCGTGATGGGGGCGTACCTGCTCCTGTTTCCCCGCGCGCACATCCGCACTCTGATCGTTTTGTTTATATTCATCACGACCGCCGATATTCCGGCCATGATTCTGCTGGGGTACTGGTTCATCACGCAACTCTTCAATGGCGTGGGCGCGATCGGCTACTCGCATGTCTCGGAAGGCGGTGTCGCTTGGTTCGAGCATATCGGCGGCTTCATCGCGGGAATGATTCTGGTCAAAACGCTGGGAACGCAGGCTCGCATGTACCGGCGCCCGCAGGTTTACTGGTAGATATCCACGTAGATGCTGGACGTCCTTGCAATCGCGGCGCATCCGGACGATGTCGAGCAGACTTGCGGCGGCACGCTGCTCAAGATGGCCGAAATGGGATACCGCACGGGCATTCTTGACCTCACGGCGGGCGACATGGGCACGCGCGGCACGCCCGAAACCCGCGTGAGCGAATCGCGCGAGGCGGGCAAACACCTGCTAATTTCCTGGCGCGATAATCTGCACTTTCCCGACGCGCGGCTCGAAAACGGAATGGCTGGACGCATGACCCTGGCCGCCAAGATTCGCGAAGTCAAACCGCGCGTCGTGATCCTGCCGTATTGGGAAGCGCGCCATCCGGATCACTACCGCGCGGCGGAAATAGGATACGAAGCTTGCTTTCTCGCGGGCTTGCAGAAGCTCGATCCTATCTCGCGGCCGCATCGTCCGTTCAAGATTATCTACTCGTCGATTTATGCGAACGTGCTGCCGTCCTTCGTGGTGGATATCTCGGCGCAATTCGAACGGCGGATGGACGCGCTATTCGCCTATCGATCGCAATATGGAAGCGCGGGAGAGGGCCGCGATTTGTTCCCCGGCGAACCGGAAATCCGCGAGCGATTAGGCGCCGTCGCGCGGTATTTCGGGAATCTCATCGGATGCAAATATGGCGAGCCATTCGTTGTGAAAGAGACCATGCGGGTGGACGATATCGTTGGGCTGGGCGTGCGAAGTTTGTGACAAAGCTCTTGCAGGAACCGGCTCGTTAGAATAACGATAAGAGCATCGTTCTTGGCCCCTCTCTACATCCGCGTGAACGACCGCGACAACGTCGCGATCGTCGTGCATCCGGAAGGCGTGGCAACCGGCACGGTTTTTCCCGATGGCTTGGCGGCGCGCGAGCGTATTCCCCAATCGCACAAAGTCGCGTTGCGCGATCTGGAGAAAGGCGAGCCGGTCTGGCGTTATGGGCAAATCATCGGGCGCGCGAACCGCGTCGTTCGGGCCGGCTCATGGTTGCGAGAAGAGATGCTCGATATGCCCGCGCCTCCTCCGCTCGACCGGCTTGAACTCGCGACCGCCGTTCCCACGCCGCTTCCACCGCTCGAAGGCTGCGAATTCGACGGCTTCCGAAATTTGGATGGCAGCGTTGGAACCAGCAACATCCTGGGCATCGCAACTACCGTGCAGTGTGTCGCGCCGACCGTCGATTATGCCGTCCGGCGAATCAAGCTTGAGATCTTGCCGCGCTTCCCGAATGTCGACGACGTAGTTGCGATCACGCATTCCTATGGTTGTGGCGTGGCCATCGATGCGCCGGGGGCCGCGATCCCGATCCGCACTCTGAAACACATCAGCTTGCATCCCAATTTTGCGGGCCAGCCTCTTGTGGTGAGTCTCGGGTGCGAGAAACTGCAACCATCCCGGCTGTTCAACAGCAACCCGCCAAACGCTTTTCAGGTTATGGGAGAGGGCAATGTCATCCGGTTGCAGGACCAGCTTGGATTCGCTGAGACTGTCGCGGCCATCATGCAAGCGGCTGAGAAACGTCTTGCGGACCTGGATCGGCGGCGCCGGCAGACCTGTCCGGCATCCGATCTCATCGTCGGGTTGCAATGCGGCGGGAGCGATGCGTTTTCCGGCATAACGTGCAATCCGGCGGTAGGCTATGCGGCGGATTTACTGGTGCGCGCCGGAGCCACCGTCATGTTTTCGGAGGTGACGGAAGTGCGCGACGCGGTGCATCTTCTGACGCCGCGCGCCGCCACGCCGAGCATCGCGCGCGATCTAATTCGCGAAATGCGATGGTACGACGAATACCTCGCCCGCGGCGAGGCCGACCGGAGCGCCAATACGACGCCCGGCAACAAGCGCGGAGGCTTGTCGAACATAGTCGAAAAAGCTCTGGGAAGCGTTGCCAAGGCGGGCAGCACGGCGCTGATGGCGGTCGCAAGTCATGGCGAGAAGGTCACGGCAAAAGGTCTCGTCTTCGCCGCCACGCCGGCGAGCGATTTTATTTGCGGCACGCAGCAGCTTGCGTCCATGAACATGCACGTTTTCACGACGGGCGAGGGCAGTCCTTATGGCTTGGCCCTGGTTCCTGTAATCAAAGTTTCGTCGCGAACGGCGCTTGCGGAAAAATGGCACGACCTGATCGATATCGATGCGGGGCGTATCGCCACCGGCCACGCGACCATTGAAGACGTGGGCTGGGAGATTTTTCGTTTCATGCTCGATGTCGCGAGCGGACGCAAGAAGACTTGGTCGCAGCACTGGGGCTTAGGGAATTCGCTTTCGCCCTTTAATCCCGGCCCGGTCACCTGATTCGCCCTCTGGAGGGAACCCGGGCATAGTGAGAGCGACCGGAATGTCACTGGCGGCAAACCGCCGCCAAGCGTCGTCGTATCACCGCCGAATACAAGCGCCACATCCTGGGCGGGGCGACGTGCTCTATTCCTCTTAGTTGAAGAATTAACAGGGCAAAATGCCGGCGTGTTCCAGCCAACTCGCTCCCATCGCCGGTATCGAGTCTGCTGTATGTCCTGGGCGTGCCACGAGCTTCCTTCCACCCCCGGCATTGATCTTACGCCAACCCAGGCTCGAGCACCGGGTCAGGGCGAGCCCCAACCCGTTCTTTCCGTGCTGAACTCTGAACGCTTCCAGGATGGAGTCGGAAAGCCTCGGGACATGATCGCGGGCCGCTGACTATTCCGGGAGTCCGCCCCCTGGACTGAACCTGGACGTGAATCCATGTCGACGTGACTCCGGGTTCAGCGCAGATGCCGCGGATCCTACGCAAGGCCGGTTACGCTAATACCGCGTCAACCGGCCGGATTCGCTTCGAATTGGGAAGCAGAGGTCGTGAACGCTTGCAAGAACGAGATTGTTCGCCAGTATGAATTGAAGCAGGCTGTACCAGCCTAAATGCCTTTGGGCTGCGATGACGCGGGCCCATGCGTCACTGGCACGCCGCTGAGGCGGTGGCCGCCGAGCGATTCCGGGTTTGCGCCGCGAGCCTGGGCGAGGAGTATACGGAAGTCGATTTGCAACCGGCTTTGTCGCGATCTGCCGTGCGCCTATTGACACGCCCGGATGTGTGGCTCTTCGAAGCCGATTACGAATCGCAATTGGCGCGCGCAAAGGCCACGCTCTTCGTGCTGCTGTTTACCGTGAGTTTCCGGTAAGCAGGCATGACTGCGTTTAAGGGGGACTGATACGGTGTGTCGTGGGCGGGAGGCTTGGCGGCATGACACATGCAGCGGCAAGCCTTCAGAAGTGGACGAATCGATTCGAGGGTCGCGCGGAAGCAAAGTCGCGCAAGCCTCGACGCCAGCGTCAGCTCAGAAGAGCCCGCTGCAGCCGCTTTCGTGGAACTGCTGGCGGGGAATACCGGTGCGGCGGCGAGTTGTCTGGTAGAAGTAGAGTCGCCGCGACGTGCGAAGCTGCGGCTGGAGTTGAAGGTCATTGCAACCAGCGAGCTGGCCGAGTTGATTCGCGCTATTGCGGCGTCGTAAGTCATGCTGCAGATCACGCCGCGCATGCGAATCCTGGTGGCGGTGAAGGCAGTGGACTTTCGCAAGGGCATCGACTCGTTAGCCGAGTTATGCCGGGCCAAGCTCAGTGCCAAT
>JALYXS010000486.1 GCA_030946965.1 Acidobacteriota bacterium | reverse complement strand
GTGTGCGTCCGGCTGACTTCCATCACCATGACGTCAACCACCACTTCAGAGCGCGGCTTATCCAGATCGGCGATTATTTTCTCCGCCAGCGCCATCTGATCCGTTTCGGCCCGGATAATCAGGGCATTCTGCGAGGTGAATTGAAAGATCTTTTGAATGGCGACGGCGGTTCGCAGGGCGGTAATGATTTCCTGCAACTCCTGAGGCGACGTTACGTTGGTTAAATAAAATATCTTGACTACTTGTTCCGAATATTCGCGCCGCTTGGTCGGATTATCGAGGGTGACGAAGATGGTGTTCGCCGATAGAGGCTTCCAGAACGATTTCGTAACGACGGCCAGGTAATCGAGAGCCTGGTCGAGAGTCGAGCCAGTAAGATCGATCGATTGATTCTTGCCGGGAGAACTGTCGTATTCCGGATCGAACAGGACGTTGATGCCGGCCATCTTGCCCACGGTCTCAAACAGGATTTTGGGCTTCTGATTGTTCATTTTGAGGTTCATGGGCTGCGGATTGAGGGGCCGGAGTTCGGGAACGGGCTGCATGCTCTCGAACTTGTCGTTCTCCTCTTTCTTGGCCAATTGATGCGGCGTCAGCCCGCGATCTTCGGGACTCCCCGCGGCCGCCTGCCCATCGTCGGGCGATTTGGGTTGAGCCGCTTTTTTGCGCTCGCGCTCGATCATGACGCGGGTGCGCTGAACCTCCTGCTCGGCGACGTTCAACGACGGATCGGTTTCAAAAGCTTTCTGAAATTCCAACAACGCTTCAGTCAGCTTGCCTTGGGCCCGGATTTTCTGGCCGTTCTTGACGTGGAAGTTCGACGATTCAAACCGCACGCGGCGCGTCTCGAGTTGATAGGCCGCATCGGTCGGATCTTCGCTAAGAGCTTTTTCATCGAAATCGAGCGCCTTATCCCATTCCTTGCGGACTTCCGCGGCGCGGCCCTCGGCCAGAAATTTGTCGCCTTTCCGGGTTCGGGCGGAGAGCGGGGGATACTCGGCCAGCAAGCACGCAATCAGGACGAAAATGAGAATCGGTCGGGAGCGCCTTTCGCTGCCAAGCGGCAACGGCGCGTGCTGGCTTATCATCTAAAGTGTTGACGCGGATCGAAGTGCCTTCGTTTAGGTCCAATCGCCGGGAAACATCCCATTGAGTCCCAGTTGGCCGATAAAAACTACGATTTCAAGATATTGAGCGAGAATCGCCAAGCCGGCCACAACTACTTTCTTCTCGATAAGTATGAGGCCGGGCTGGTTTTGACCGGTACGGAAGTAAAAGCCGCCAAGGACGGAAAAATCCAGCTCCGGGAAAGCTACGCCATGATCGACCGGAACGAGGCGTGGCTGATGAACGCGCACATCAGCGAGTATTCGCATGGGAACATTTCGAACCACGCCCCGATCCGCAGCCGCAAAATGTTGTTGCATCGAAAGGAAATCGACAAGCTGCTGGGCGCCACGCGGGAGAAAGGACTTTCTCTTATTCCGACCAAAATTTACTTAAAGCATGGTCGTGTGAAAGTTGAATTTGCGATAGCCAAAGGCAAGAAAATACACGACAAACGCGAGACGGAACGCGCCCGCACGGCCGATGCGGAAGCGCGTACGGCAGTCCGCAACAGCAAGGCTCGTCAAACATAAATAATGAACATCAAACTAGAACACGCCAGCCCGCAAACTCTCCACACCGAGACATTGATCCTGATCGAATTCGAACAAGCCCCGCGTCCCCATTTTGTTCCCGATCTGTATGCCTCGGGAGAGATCAAGGGCAAAACTTTGGAAATGACGCTGCTGCACCAGGCACCCGGATTTGCTGCCAAGCGGGTTTTGCTGGTGGGGGCGGGGCAGCCAGATCAGTTCAATCCTCAAGACCTCCGAAAGCTCGCTGGGGCGGCGGTCCGGCATCTGAAAGAAAAGTCGATTCGAAACGTGGCGCTAGGCGTTGAAAAGGCGCATGCCACGCCAGAGTTCGTGTCGGCGGCCATCGAGGGAGCGCTCCTCGGAAATTTCGACCCCGATTGCCTGAAAAGCGACAAATCCGATTCGAAACAAATCGAGAGTTTCACGATTTCGGTGGAAGGGGATGTGGCCGGCCTGGACGCGGCTGTGTCGCGGGGCCGGGTTTTGGCGGAATCCCAGAACTTTGCCCGCGATTTGGCAAATGCTCCACCTAATCTCCTAAATCCCTCGGTTTTGGCGGAACGCGCCCGGCAAATGGCGTCCGAAGAAGGGCTGGAGTGCGAGATTCTCGATCAAGACCGGATGAAGCAGCTCGGCATGGGAGCGCTTCTGGCCGTGGCGATGGGAAGCGCCGAGGCGCCGGCGACGATTGTCCTGCGCTACAAACCGGCGGAAGGGGCTCGCGATTCGGTGCATTTGGGACTAATCGGCAAAGGCGTTACGTTCGACACCGGCGGCATCTCGATCAAGCCCGCCGATGGCATGGAGAAGATGAAGTACGACATGGCGGGCGGGGCCGCGGTAATTGGCGCCATGCGGGCGATCGCTCAACTGAAGCCGCGCATTCCGGTGACCGCTCTTATTCCGGCGGTAGAAAACATGTGCGGGAGCCGCGCGCAAAGGCCGGGCGATATCGTGACAACTCTATCCGGCAAGACCGTGGAAGTTCTGAATACCGATGCGGAAGGCCGCATGATCCTGGCGGACGCGCTCACGTACGCCAAGATGCTGGGATGCACTCACCTGGTGGACGCGGCAACGCTGACCGGCGCGATTGTCGTGGCGCTTGGCACCGTCAACGCCGGGGTTTTCGCCAACAACGAAGAGCTGCAGGAGCGCTGGTTGAAGGCGTCGAAAGGCGAAGGCGAGAAGATGTGGGCCATGCCGATGGATGCGGAATATAAAGAGCAGCTCAAGAACGTATACGCCGATCTGCAGAACATTGGGACCAGGCAAGGCGGCGCGATTACCGCGGCGATGTTCTTGAAGGAATTCGCCGACCCCACGCCTTGGGTGCATCTCGACATTGCGGGTATTGCGTGGCTTGACGACGCCAAGCCGTACATGGCGAAAGGCCCCACTGGCGCGCCGATGCGGAGTTTTGTGAATTTGGCGATGAACTGGTAAGCGGATCCCGTCCGGTCTTACACCACGCGGCCGGAAGCGAAACTTATACCGATCGGATTGCCTGTAATCGGCGCCAATCCAAGGAAACCCTCCTGACTTTGCGAAGCTGGAGGCGGGACCAGTAGATCGCAACTTTGCAAAACGCTTAGCGCGGGCTGGGCGGCAACAAGATCGTCGAGCAATTTCAATTTAGCGGCCCGATCGCCGGTCAATGCGCCGCGGGCTCTTTGGCGAAAATCCGCGGACTGCTGTTGTAGATCCTTCGAGATCATTTGCAATTCGACGTAGCGGACGCCAAGCTCCACCGGATCGGGACGATCTTTCGCCGTTTCATCCCGGATCTCGACCTGCACGTCGCCGATGCGATTTTGGCGGCGCTGGTAAAGATCGTTGTAATCCATGCTGCTTTGCGCGATGGCGGCGATCTCAGCATCGGTCGCGTTCAGATATTCGCGGAGCGCCAAGGGAAAAACGGAAGATCCGCAGAAAGTCGGGGCGGGAGCCGGAGGAACGTAGGGGAGAGCGACGGAGAGAAAACCTGTCAGACTTACGAAATCTCCAGAGCGGAAGGCGATCGTGGGAACCGGGGCGCCGCCCAACAGGAAAGAGGCAAAGCTGGATTCGAAAGAATTTTCCAGAAAAGCGCAGCTTGCTTCGCTCAGTAGCGGCTGTAGCACGACTGAGTTGAGCAGCGTTTGATATTGCGTCCGTTGCGCCGGGTTCAAGATTGCCAGGACCTGCGCGCGGTAAGCGGTCTGCTGAGCGGCAAGTCCGCGCCGAATCGTTTCCGCTTCGGCGTAATCCGCGCCGACTTGCGCCGGGTCCGGAGCGGGCTGCGAGAATTGAAAACGCAGATCGGAATTGAGTTCTTGCATCCTGGTGTTGGCGGTGCGGCGGTAACTGTCGTAATCGCTAAAGAGCGTGGCGATTTTTTGCGCTTGATCGCTCGTCAAGGCCAGCACATCTTTCAGAGTGGGAGGGCCGCCCGGCGGAACCATTTGAGCCAGCATCGGGAGGGAGAGCAGAGCGATCGAGATCAGGCGCATGAGCTTTAGTATAAGGGGGCGTACGCGTAATTCCCGTCCTGGCGGGTTGCGCCGAGACGGACCTCGACGGGTTGGCGGAACATCGGGCCGTCTGTCACGAAGGTGTGGAACTCGCCGTTTTCGCCGCACGCGTCCACATTGGGCGGCAGGGCGCGAAGGCCGAACGCCCCGGCGGCGAAATCGGCATCGAGCCGCTTCAGATCGACGCAGGTTATTATGGCGCGCAAACCGCCGTCCAACATTTCCTTGGCGAGCGCCACCGTCGGGAGATTCCATAGGGGGAATACAGGCGCGAGGCCCGTTCCGGCCAATGACGATTCGCGGAATTGGCGGATATCGTTCAGGAAGAGGTCGCCGAAGACTATGTGCCGGGCGCCCGCGGCGACCGCGCGCACGAAGATGGGAGCGAGGCGCCCTAGATATTCGGCGTTCGAACAGGGGGCCGGCAGCGGAACTATCCAAAGCGGGATGCCCACCGATTGCGCCTGCCGCTCGATCAACTCCGACGGCACGTTGTGGAAGGGAACGCGGCCCGTGTTCTGGTCGACCGTCG
>JALYXS010000478.1 GCA_030946965.1 Acidobacteriota bacterium | reverse complement strand
TCCGAGCCGAGCGGGCCCATTCCCCAGCGACTCTCGATTCTGCGGCCTTGTTCGTTGTACCGGTGCAAGCGGCGCATGGGCTCGCCGCCCACGCTCAGCATCTCCCGCATTGTGTTCGATTGCGCTTCGTTCAGCGATGCCAACATCTCTGGCGGTAGCGTCTCCGCGAAGCTCGTTTGCTGCTCCTCGATCAGGTTCCCATCCCCGTCGTAAACGAATCCAACACGGCTTACCAAACGGCCCGCGATGTCGTAAAGAGCACGTCGGTTGGCTGCTCGCGCTCATTATAGGGCGTTATTAGCGTAGCCGCGCCCGGCGCGGAGTAGCAAGTGTCGGTCCCTTCAACTCCCCAGGCGCACTGAGTGCCCGGGCGTTGGGCAGCCAAGTCAAGGTGAAGCGTCTTCTTCCCGTGGCCGGCACTGTCGTATTCGTAGCTCGGTGATATGATCGCGGCCGTCCTTAGACCGCACGATAACGCGTACAATCGCCAGGCAGTGTCGTAGTCATGAAATTGCAGATCTTCAGCTCCGGACCCATTCTCGATGCGCACGGTTGTTAGTCGCGCCGAATCGTTGTACTCACGGGTTGCCGTCCACTCTGAACCATCCGGATTGTGTTGCCGACGCCGGGCAAGAGATCCCTCCGGGCGGAACTCCAGGGTTGTGATGTCTTTCCGCTCCTCAGTGTTGCATGCGTCGGCGCCGCACCGGCGTACATACCATGTACGTTCAAGCCGGCACGTGTGGACTGGCCCGCGCAGGCCCCATCGATCGCGTTCGGTCATAGTTCCAACCAGCTTACTGTTAGAGTCGCCGCCGCTCGGTTACTGCAGCAGCAAGTCGCCCTGCCCGCCGTCTCCGTTCTTGTCGTCGTTTTTCTCGTCTTTGATGGGCGCGTCTGGAATCACGCAGGCTGCGCGAAAGCCACGTGCATGACGTGATTATTACCAAGGAAGCGCCCAATTACCGCGTCGAGTAGGGCGGCGCCCTCCTCCTTTGGGCTAAAATAATCCAGCATGTTTTTCCGGTCCCTGTCCATCATAATCGCGTTAAGCGAGGCAATCGCCTCCGCGCAAGACTTCCGCGCCACTATTTCAGGACAGGTGAGCGATCCGGCCGGAGCCGCTGTCCCGGGCGCGGCGATTACCGCGATCCGTCTGGAGAACCACGAAGCGACGCGCGCGACCACCAACATCGACGGTTATTACACGTTGTCCTATTTGACGCCCGGCCAATTCAGCGTCGAAGTGGAGGCGCCCGGTTTCAAAAAACTGGTACGCAAAGGCATCGAGGTCTTGGTGGCGGACAAGCAGGACCTGCCGCTGACGCTCGAAGTTGGCGAGTCGCGGACTACCGTGACAGTGACCGCCGAAACGGAACTGATCCACACCGCGGACGCTTCGGGCGGTACCAGCTTCGATTCATTGCAGGTTTCCGAATACGCGCTAAATGGCCGCCAGGTGTACATGCTGATGGGTCTTGCCACCGGAGTTCTGTTCACCCAAGAGGATTTCGGCGCTTCGGGTTTTTCGGGCACCCGCGGGTGGGACACGAACGGCTCCTACACGATGAACGGAGGCGTCCAGGGCACCAACCAATTTCTGCTAAATGGCGCGCCGATCAGCATGAACGGAAGCTTCCAATTGGCGCCCAACGTCGATGCCATTCAGGAATTTAAGGTGATGACCAACACCTATGATGCGCAGTTCGGACGCACCGGCGGCGGCACGGTAAACACGATTCTAAAATCCGGGTCGAGCGCGTGGCACGGCGCCGCGTTCGATTACATGCGCAATTCCGTACTGGACGCCAATGTGACCCAGAACAATCGAAACGGGTTTGGCCGCGGTAAGCACATCACCAATCAGTTCGGCGGAACGGTGGGCGGCTCGATTCGCAAAGACAAGGACTTTATTTTTTTCAGCTTTGAGGGCTTTCGGGAGATCGTGCCATTTCCGGTGGTCTCCGACTCGCCGCCGCTAAATTTGCGCGATGGCCAGCACTTTTCCGATTACAAGATCAACGTCTTCGATCCGCTGACCAACCGCGCCTGCGTAAGCGGCCTGGATACGCCGAAGGGCACGGGCTGCTACGGCACTTACATACGGAATCCTTTCCCGAACAACGCGATCCCGCTGAACCGCATCAGCCCCATTGGCCGAAGAATATTGGATTTGTGGCCTGCCCCGAACCTGTCTGGACAGACCCAGAATTTTCTGGCTTCGAGCAACACCGGACGCTACCGCTACGACCAGCCGATGGGCCGATGGGATCGCACCATCGATCAGAATAATCGTATCTACGCGATCGTGACTTTCCAGCACGGGCACGAATACCGCAATCAGAACGGCTTCGAACCTCCAGCTCAGACAGGGAACATCGTTTCCGAGCGAACCGACCAGAACTACATTGCCGACTGGACGCATGTTGTGTCCCCGCGTTCGGTTCTGGATGTGCGCTTGTCGTTCGGGAGATTCACGTCGTATTTCCCGGACGGCTTGAACGATTTCGGGTTTGCCGCGGACCGGCTCGGCATCGCTCTGCCGCACGCTCCAACGGTTCAGCGCGCCACCGCGCCGCATTTCAATCTGGATCTGTACAACAGCGTGATCGGCAATACTTACACTTGGGGAACGCAAAATCAGTGGAGTTTCGCGCCCAGTCTTACGCACACCAGGGGCACGCACACGCTTCGGATCGGAGGAGAGATCGCCTATGTCGGGCTCGGCAATGGCGGACCGGGCCGCGCGAATGGCGAGTTCTCATTTAATCGCACTTGGACGCAGCAGTATAGCGACCGGGGCCGCGATCGGTTTGACGGAAGCGGCGTTGCGGACCTGCTACTCGGTCTACCGGCCAGCGGATTCGTCGATTGGAACGACACTTACTACCGCACGTATCCCTACGCGGCGGTTTATCTTCAAGACGATTGGAAGGCGGCAAAGAATCTGACAATCAACGCGGGCCTTCGCTATGATGTGCAATTCCCGTTCGTCGAGCGCTGGAATCGGGTCAACAACGGATTTGAGTTCGATACGGTAAACCCGTTGAGCGGCCAGATCCTGGCGCGCTGGCACGAGTTGAAGACTCAATACGATGCCGATCCGGCTAACAAATATCCATATCCCGAGCCGCCGGCGGCGATCTACGGAGGGAAGAGTTTCATTGGTCCGCAAGGCTCGCGCCGCACTTACAAGACTGATTGGACCGACATCCAGCCGCGAATCGGCGTTGCTTGGCAATTCCTGCCCAAGAGCGTCTTGCGCGCGGGCTTCGGTCTTTTCTACCGCACGGCCACGCAAGGCAATTCCACGGATGGATTCAACGAGCGGACCAATTACCTCAAGTCCTTCGACGGGGGAATTCTTCCGTCGGCGCCGATTAGTGGACCATATTCGCTCGCGAATCCGTTTCCCGATGGCATCATTGCAAACGGGAACGCGCAGGGGTTGCTGACAAATATCGGCCGCGGGGTTAGCTTTGACGGTACCCAAAGGGTTATTCCGCGCACCTACCAGTACTCCTTCGGGCTGCAGCGCCAGTTGCCCTGGAACATGCTGATCGACGCCAGTTACGTAGGCAGTCAAACCGTACACGACACCATGGCCGCGCAATTGGATTATTTTCCATACAACGCTTTTTTGCAAGCGCAGAAAGATAACAAGTTTCTGAACCGCAAAATTCCAAGTCCGTTCTTCGGAATCATACCGCCAACCGCCGATTTCGGGACGCCGCAAATTGCCGCGCAGGAATTGTTCCGGCCCTATCCGGAGTTTAATGGCGTTACCGAAAATACCAACCCCTGGGCGCGCTACCGGTATGATGCGCTGCAACTGAAGGTGGAGAAGCGGTTCAATGGGGACCGCAAAATTGGCGCTCTGACGCTAGTCTTCGGTTACACCTTCTCAAAGACTTTCGAAGCTAATCACCGGCTAAACGATTGGAATCTGCAGGAACCGCCTATCCACGAGATCTCCAATTACGACAAACCGCAGAATGTTTCTTTTAGCGGCGTGTGGGATCTGCCGTTTGGCGAGCACCGGCATTACCTGAGTCAAAGCAACCGCTTAACACGGTCGCTTGCGAGTAACTGGAACTTTAACTGGATTTTTACCTATAACTCGGGATTTCCGGTGGCGAAGCCGAACGCCCTTTTCACTTGTGATTCCTATCTGCCCCCTGGCGGAGATCAGACCTCCACGCAGTGGTTTAACAATAGTATTTCGTGTTATAAGGACCGGCCATCATACA
>JALYXS010000465.1 GCA_030946965.1 Acidobacteriota bacterium | reverse complement strand
AAATCGCTGGGTTTAGGCACATACTTTGTGCGGATCTTTGCGAGCGGAGCGGGAGGCGAGCTCGTGCGAGAGTTCGGGCTGCGCGTGCGTTAAAGCAGTAGGATGAGGTAATGAGATCCGTTGCCTTGGCCTTGGCCGGCCTGTTGTGGCTCGCGCCCGTTGGGGCAAGTAAGCCGCGCAACCCTAAATCGGCGGGCGCGGCCGCTTACAAGAATGTAACTCCTAGGGCGAAGCACCAAAAAATCAAAAAATTCAAACCTACCGGGCACGCGCAACCCAAGCGCTATTCGAAATCGCAAATAACGCGCCGGCATAGTTAGTGTCCGATGCAAGCCTCGCAGCCGGATTCCGCGGCTGACGCCCAAATTCCAAGTTCCGCCACGGCTCTCTGGCGTACTATCACCAGGTTTGAAGCCGGAAAAATCGCGCCTTGGTTGGCACTGCGGAACTCCATCGGAATTCTACTTCCCTTATTCTGCGGGGTTGCCGCCGGTAACATCGGGGCCGGGTTAATCGTTGCCACGGGCGCGCTGAACGTCTCTTTTTCCGACGGCGACGATTCGTACCGCGAGCGCGGCAGGAGAATGCTGACCGCCAGCACCCTAGTGGCAATCGCGGTATTCGTGGGCGCGGTTTCGGCGCAAAACGGCGTCCTTGCCGTCGGGGTCGCGGGCGCTTGGGCTTTCGCTTCGGGAATGCTCGTTGCCATCGGAACGAAAGCGGCGGATATCGGCGTCGTCAGCCTGGTGACGCTTGTCGTATTCTCAGCCCAATCGATGGCTCCCGAACGCGCCGTGTCCGCTGGGCTGCTTGCATTCTGCGGCGGCCTGCTGCAAACTTTTCTAGCTCTGGCATTATGGCCCATGCGCCGGTACCGGCCCGAACGTCGCGCCCTTGGCAACCTCTATCTGGAACTCTCGCGCGCGGCGGCATTGACTATCCGGCGCTCGGAAGCTCCTCCGGCCAGTACGGAAACGACGGAAGCGCAAAATGCACTGACAGGCCTCGGGGGCGATCATAGCGTCACCGCCGATCGCTTCCGCTCTCTCCTCAATCAGGCCGAACGGACACGCCTGGGCTTGCTGACCTTGGCCCGTCTTCGCCGGCGAATCGAGCGGTTATCCGGTGGCGAGCGCACGGCCGCAATCCTCGATCGTTTCTTATCCCTATGTTCCATGCTGCTTGGCATGATTGGGAATTCCCTCTTCACGAATTCGTCCCTAAAGGGCGATCAGGTAGATGCCGCGCGCGATCGGTTCCAGAACTTGGAAGAGATCGTGGATCAAATAATGGAAGAAGGGCGGCAAGTGTTTCCAGACTCCTCCTCTTTTGCCGCCATGATTCCCGACGCCCGTTTCCAGATGGAAGCGATTGCCGGGCAACTTCGCTCGGCGGCGGATTTGGCGCTCCATGCCACGCCCGCCGGCAGCGATGCGTTCGAAGAACGCGAGTCGCGGCAACCTTGGAGTCTTCGCGTGGGCGGCAGGATCGCTACCTTGAGAGCAAATCTTACCTTCTCATCGACGGCCTGCCGCCACGCCATCCGCCTCGCAACCTGTCTTGCCGTCGGCGATACCTTGGGGCGAAGCCTCGAGTGGCGCCGATCCTACTGGCTTCCAATGACCATCGCAATCGTACTTAAACCCGATTTTACGGCAACCTTCAGCAGAGGCGTCCTGCGGCTCGCGGGCACTTTTGGAGGATTGGCATTCGCCACCTTGCTCTTTCACGCGCTGCCGCTTTCCATGACGGCGCAGATTGCTTTGATCGGGATTTCTTTCTATGTGGTGCGATGTTTTGGACCGGCCAACTACGGGATTTTCGTCATCGCCGTCAGCGCGCTAGTGGTCCTGCTCGTAGCGTTGAGCGGAGTTGCTCCTAAACAGGTTATCGCCGCCCGGGCCTTAAACACTGCCGTGGGTGGAACTCTCGCATTGCTCGCCTACTGGCTATGGCCCACATGGGAAAGAACTCAAATTCAGGAAACACTGGCTTTATTACTCGATGCGTATCGAAATTACTTCCGCGCGGTGTGCCAGGGATACCTTGACGCTTCTTCGAACGACGCGAGAGATATCGAACGGGAGCGGGATCGCACGCGCCAAGCTGGAAGGCTTGCCCGTTCCAATCTGGAAGCGGCGGTCGACCGGCTGGCCGCCGAGCCCGGAGCTTCTTTGGCGACATTGGCACAATTGGCTTCCATGCTCGCCAGTTCACACCGGGCAGTCCACTCGTTTATGGCGTTGGAAGCCGGTCTGTCAACTCGCGAGGCACTCGATCCCCCTGAAACGCGCGAGACCTTACAAAAATTTGTAAACGGAGTAGAACGGACCTTATACTTTCTCGCGGCTGGGTTGCGGGGATCGAAAATTCTGCCCACCGATCTTCCCGACCTGCGCGAAGCGCATCGGCAATTGGCCCAGTTTGGGAATTCACCCGCTGAAAACTATGCGCTAGTAAATGTCGAAACAGACAGGCTGACCAACAGCCTCAATACTTTGCGGGAACAACTTCTTACGTGGATCGAAGAGAAGGCGGGAAAACAACGCTGAACAGGCCGGATTAAGAAACACTCCGGCCCGCTCAGATCCTGATCAAGCCGCACTCGCAAGGAGACTGTCGAGTGTTTCCGCCGCTTCAAACTCATGACGGTCGGCCGCTTCCTGGCATTTTATGCAATAAGCGGCTTGGGGAACGGCATTCAACCGCTTAAGACTAATTTCCTCGTCGCAATGCAAGCACGTTCCATAACTGCCGTCGGCGAGGCGGGCAAGCGCGCCGCGCACATGCCTTAGCAAAATAGACTCCCGGTCGAGGTTGCGGATGGCTAACTCACGTTCGCCGGCCAATTGCACTTCATCGAGCGCATCTGGCGTTTTTTCGATGGCGATGTCGTCCCGGTTCCGCAGCGAGTACGCCAACTCCGATTGCTTCGCTTCTAGCGTTGTCTTGAATTTCTCCAGTTCATTCTTGCTCATGTCTTTCTCCCTCTTCGGCTATAATTGCGTTTTTTGATAAATTCCTTGTATAAGACGTCCACATGCGGCCAAAGTTTCATAAAATCTGAGCTAAATTTGCTAAAATCCCGCCACTCTGAAGCCGGTTATCTCTAGCCGCTGTATGGCACCCATTCTAAGCACGATGAGTGCCAAAGTTTGGCCCGAAAATAACAACCCCATAGACTACCCCAAAGTTCTGCAAATCGCTACGAATCCTATCGGATGCTAAGCGAAAAAGTACATAGCAGTTGAACCTCAACTGCCCGTCTAGGTATGTACGGGCGAAAGGGTCGATTGGTTTACGAAGTTTTGTTGGTCGCCTACGGCGAGTACGGATTTACAGCGCTTTCAAGAACGAGACGATATCCGCTTTCTCGGAGGACGTCAACTTCGTGCCTGAAATCAGATTGAAAAATTCAACCGAATCCGCCAATGTGAGCAGGCGGCCATCGTGCAAGTACGGCGGGGAGTCCTTAACGCCGCGAAGCGGGAACGTCTTGATGGGGCCGTCGGCGCTCGCCATTTCCCCATTGATCAAGTGCGGTTTGTAGAAACGTTCCGCCTGAAGATTATGCATTGAATTATCGGTGTAGTAAGGCGCCTGGTGGCACGATCCACATTTCGCTTTTCCGAAGAATAGGTTCTCCCCGCGCATTTCCGCGGGAGCGGCTTTCGCCGGGTCGAGCCTGCCATCGATACCGAGCTTAGGTGCGGGCGGGAAATCGAGAATTTCCTGGAACTCGCCCATGAACTGGACTTGGCTTCCGCGGTCGAGAATATTCACGCCTTTCTTGGTTGCGATAACCGGATCTCCATCGAAATACGCCGCGCGCTGCTCGAATTCGGTGAAATCTTCGACCGTCTTAAGCGCGCGCTGGGAACCGAACAGGCGCTGAATATTCACCCCGCGCAACGACGGGGTCTCGATGCGGTGCCGGAATTCCTGCGGCCGGATATCGCCAACCAGGTGAGCGGCCCCGTTGGTGTGGCCGTTCGAATGACAATCGAAACAGGCGACCCCTCGGCTGGATTTCTCGGAACGGCGGTCCTCGGTTTGATTGAATTGTTGCTGCATGAACGGCGTCACGAGCAAGCGGACGCCCTCGATCTGCTTAGGGTTTAGAATTCCGTTGAATATCTCGTAAAAGTTCTCGATGGTGACCAGTTTTCCATGGGTCACGTCACCGAGATCGGGGCGCGTGGTGAGATACATCGGCGCGGGAAACTCCGGCAAAAAATGCTCGGGGATGTCGAAATCGAGATCAAAGCGGGTGAGATCGCGATCCTCTTCCTTCTTGATCGCGTCGATGTGAAACTTCGGGAACAGCATGCCGCCTTCGGGATGATTCGCGTGCGGCAGCGGCATGAAGCCGGCCGGAAACACGTTCTTTTCGCGGATCTGGTCTGGAGTCATCTGCGCCAGGCTGTCCCACGTCGTCCCGGCGGCCAATTTCGCGCGCGTCCCGCCTTGCAGCGCCTTGCCGCGCGACATGGTGGCGCCTGGGTCCGCTCGATTGCCGAGATCGTATCGTTCGGCCAGCAGATCCATCTGCCGCTTCATGATCTCCGGTTTGGCAGCCTTCATCCGCGCCATTACGCTCTGAAACGTTTCGTGCAGAGCCACCGGTTGATAGCTGGAAGGCGTGGCGTCCGGAGGCGTGGTGGCTGGCTTAGCGAGAGTCTGAGCGGACAGGAGACCGGCGGCTATTAACGAACTCGCGGATAGAATCGTGGTGAATTTTAATAAGGCGCAAAATGTCAAGTTCATCACAGCAACTATATTTCATTGGGGCGGGTTTTCGCAACACCGTTTCCGCCTCCGGCTATGATGGGGCTGTCCGATCAGTCCGCCGCGCATGGGCAACGTACTCACGCAACCCTCCAGAAGAAGAAAGGTTCCCAAGTGGCTGCTTCCCGTTTTCGGTTATGCCATTTCGATTGCTAGCCTGATTTGGGTTTTCGCGAAATTTCCGTACCAGCAACTCGGCCATGACGTTCGTACCCTCGAGTGGCGCTGGGTTCTGCTCTCTGTGGTCTTTAATTTGGCGGTATACGTTTCGCAAGCCTGGAAATGGCAGCTAATCCTCAGTCCCGCCGAGCAGCCGCCGCTTTGGCGATGCGTGCAGGCCGTGTACGTCGGCTTGTTCGCGAGCGATGTTTTGCCCGCGCACGCGGGGGAAATTATCCGCTGTTACTTACTCACGTTTTGGGAAGAGGTCCCGATCTCGCTCGCGCTCACCTCGGCGCTGATTGAGCGGATTCTGGACGGCTTGGTGCTGGTAGCGGCTTTTTTTGCCGTAACTGCCGACATGTCGAATATCCCGCATCTGCTCAGCAGAAGCACGTCGGTATTAGGTGTTTGCCTGCTTGCCATCTCGGCCCTGTTCTTGTATGTACTGTTCCGCAAGGGCCACGCGCACTCGGTCGTGTCCGGGCACCGTTGGGCGTCGAAGTTCGTCCATTTGCTCGATGAGCTGCACAATCTGGGGGACTGGCGAACGCTGGCGTCAGCCTTTGGTGTTAGCGTACTCTACATTCTCCTGCAAGCGCTCTCGGTATGGGCGCTGCTAAAGGCGGATGGCTTCGATCTGCCGGTGGGCGCGGCGGCAGTGGTGATCGTCATTATCCGGATTGGCACGTTGATTCCCAATGCCCCGGCAAATCTCGGATCCTATCAACTCTTTTGTATTCTCGCGATGAAGCTGCTCGGCGTCGAAAGCAATAATGCCCAAATTTTTTCAACGATACTGTTTTGGGGTCTCACGCTGCCTCCTTTGATCGGGGGAGCGGTCGCGGTGGCGCTCACCGGTTTGAATCTGGGCGACATCCACCACCACGCGCATCACGCGCATAAGCGGCGGTTCGAGGCGGTTCACATCCAGGCCGATTAAATCTTCCGCGGCGCGCGGAGCTATTGCCGGGCGGCTCCTCCGGGAGCGCCGTTCATCTGGACTGCTTCGGCG
>JALYXS010000448.1 GCA_030946965.1 Acidobacteriota bacterium | reverse complement strand
GCTTAGTGCTCAACGCCACCGGCTACATTGTGGCGCACCATAAGATCGAAGTCGCCGCGAAGGTGGTCGGCAAAGTCGCGTGGATTGGCGTCGAGAAAGGGGATCGCGTGAAGGCTGGGCAGGTTATCGTCCGCCTCGAAGACGACGAGTATAGAGCACAGCTTCAACAAGCCAAAGGGCAGCTCGCGAATCTGGAGGCGAAGCTGCTGGAACTGCAACACGGATCGCGTCCCGAAGAGATTGCAGTCACCGACGCAAACGTCGCGCAAGCAAAGGCCGATCTCGAAAATGCCAAGGTTAATCTGCAGCGCAACAAGCAACTGGCGGCGGAAGGCGTGGTCGCAAAGCAGACTCTCGACGATGCGCAGGCGCGCTACGACGGGCAGCTTGCGCGGGTGAATTCACTGGTGAAGACTTATGACCTCGCGCGCCTCGGCCCTCGACAGGAAGGCATCGACGCCGCGAAAGGCCAGGTGGAACAGGCGCGGGGCGCCGTCGCATACGCGCGGACAACGCTTGAGAATACGATTATCCGCGCGCCGGTTACCGGAACGATTCTCGAGCGCGCCGTCGAGAAGGGCGAATTCGTGACAACCAGTTTTGTCGGCGACCGCGGCGCGAAAGGATACGTCGTTTCGCTCGCCGACCTGAACGACCTTCAAGTGGAGCTTGATATCGCGCAAAACGATTTCGCGAAACTGCATGCCCATCAGAAAGGCCTGGTGACCACCGACGCGTTCCCGGACCGCAAGTACGATGGCGAAATTTACGAGATGTCTCCCGAAGCCAACCGGCAGAAGGCCACCGTGCAGGTGAAAGTTAAGATTGTCAAACCCGACGACTACCTACGACCGGAGATGAACGCGAGCGTTGCCTTTTTGGCCGATGAAAAACCGGTCAATGCCGGCAGTACGGCCAAGCCGGTGATTGTGATCCCCAAGTCGGCGATCCAGAACGATGCGGTGTTCGTGGTGCTTGGCGGCAAGGCCATGAAGCGGAGTGTCAAAACCGCGGCGGCCACAAGCCAGGGCGTTCAGATTCAGCAAGGATTGATCGGCGGCGAAGACCTGATTGTGAATCCGCCCGCCGGGTTGAAGGACGGCGACCGTGTCCAGGCTAAGAGTTGAGCAACGTGGCGCGGGCACTCGTGCCATCGCCACGGTTTGACATGAACAGAACATTATGAGCGAAACGGTAATCGAGACCCGGCATCTCACGAAAGAATTCCTGCGCGACGAGTTCCATGTCGTCGCCCTGAAAGACGTCGATATCGAAATCCACAAAGGCGATTTCGTGGCTCTCATGGGGCCATCCGGTTCGGGCAAATCGACGCTGCTTCACTTGATCGCCGCCATGGACACGGCCACCGGAGGCGAGATCACGGTCCTTGGCGAGAACCTGCGCAAGCTGTCGGACCGGCAGATCGCGCATTGGCGCAATGAGAACGTCGGGTTCATCTTCCAATCGTTCAATTTGATTCCGGTCTTGACGGCGTTGGAAAATGTGGAGCTGCCTTTGAAGCTTACGAATTTGAAGAAGAACGAACGCATGGAACATGCCGCCACGGCTTTAAAGCTGGTGGGACTGGGAGACCGGCTGGGCCATTATCCCCGTCAACTCTCGGGCGGTCAGGAACAACGCGTCGCGATCGCGCGGGCGATTGTGACGGACCCTGCCTTGATCCTCGCCGACGAGCCTACGGGGAACCTTGACGCGGCGTCCGCCGAGGACGTGCTGGGAATGCTTTCAAGGCTGAACAAGGAGTTTGGAAAAACCATCGTGATGGTCACGCACGACCCTCACGCGGCGAAGTTCGCGACGCGCGTGCGGCATCTGGAAAAAGGAGAGCTGCTGACCGAAGGCGCGGTTCCAGCGGCGTAAAACGAGACGAATGGCTGAATTAGAGATTCATCATGAAGGACACGAATCGGACCCCCTGGGGCGGAAAATTGGCATCCTCGCATCCCTACTCGCCGTGTTGCTCGCGGTAGTGACGATCGCGTCGCACCGCTCGCATACCGAAGCCGTGCTGCTGAAATCCGACGTCAATAACACCTGGTCCTTTTACGAATCGAAGAAGATGAAATTTCACAGCCTCGAACTGGGGGAAGACATACTCGGCACGCTTGCTCCGAAAAATGCCGCGATCGACAAGAAACTGGAACGATACGGTTCCGAAAAAGCGCGCTACAACCGGGAAGGCGAAGAAATTCAGAAGGAGGCGCGCGCGAAGGAGTCTGAAGTCCAGAAGGTGGAGCATCGCGCGCTGTTTTACGATATCGGCGAAGGATTGCTCGAAATCGGGTTGGTGCTGACGTCGCTCTATTTCATCTCGAAGAAGAAGTTGTTTCCCGCTTTGGGCTTAATCGCCGGGGTTGGCGGCGCGATCATGGCCTTGATGGGTTTCGTATCGTAGTTCTGCTACGCTTGGAGCCACATGTCATCACGTAACGGCGACAAGGCGCGATTCGGCCGCGAACGGAAACAGAAGCTGCTGCGCCGCAAAAAGACCCGCGAGCTTCGCAAACAATTAACGGCTAAGCCAGCCTAGGCCTCCTCGGACAGGAGCTTTGTGCGTTAGCTTAACCGGGTCACTTCCGACGTGCAAAACGCGCAACGGCGAGCGGCGAGCGGAATCTCACTCAAACATTCCGGGCACTTCTTGGTCGTTGGATCGGGGGGAATTTCGCCCCGTTTCGCTCGCGCCATGAGCAGGCCCACGGGAATCACCACGAAATAGTAAACGGCTGCGGCGATGAGCAGAAAGGAAATCAGCGCGTTGATAAAATCGCCAATCAGAAACTTGCTGCCGTTTATGGTGAACGCTATGGCCGAGAAATCCGGCTTTCCCACAATGGCCGCGATCAGCGGGGTCAGCAGGTCCTTGACGAAGGCCGTCACGATGGCTCCAAACGCGCCACCGATCACCACGGCGATCGCGAGATCGACTACGTTGCCGCGCAAAATGAACGCTCTGAAACCTTTCATCCTCTAATCTCCTTCCGATTCCACTACCGGTTCCTGTCCGACCGGGAACTTCACCGACCGGGCAATAAAACACATCCGGTGCGCTTCGTGGTGAAGCGCTTTGGCTTCCTCAATCCGCCCACGATCTGTAATCTTCATCCGCGGCCTCAACATGACGCCGGAGAAGTCGCCCGATCCGTCCGGATGCAGCGCCATGGTTCCGCTTGCCGCGTCGCTATATTCGGTAATGACGATTCCCGCGTCGGCGCAGAGGTGCAGTATCCAAAGCATGTGGCACGTGGAAAGAGACGCTACCAATAGTTGTTCGGGGTTATAGCGCGAGTCGTCGCCGCGAAATGCCGGATCGGACGAACCCAGGATCGGGCCGCTCTTTCCAGGGGCGTCAACTTCGTGGTTGCGGCTGTAAGAACGGTAATCGCTGGTACCGGCGCCGGTGTTGCCGGTCCACGTGGTCGTAACCGCGAACTGATGCTCGTTGGCCAATCCGCAAAGTATATCAGCCACTCACAACCCCATACAATAAGAGTGTGAATACCGGGATCGTGGTTTTCGCGCATGGATCGAGCGTCGCTTCCGCCAACGACGCTGTCCGGGAAATCGCCGCGCGGGCGAATTTCCCGCTTTATGAGACAGCATTCCTCGATTCCGCTGAGCCGAATCTGGCGGAAGCGGTTCGCCGGCTGACCGTCAGGGGCGCGTCCGGGATTCTAGTAATTCCCTATTTCCTCACCCTTGGCCTGCACCTCCAGCGCGATCTCCCCGCCATCGTGCGCGAGCTCTCGGACATTTATAAGGATGTGGAAATTCGCGTCGCCCCTCCGCTCGACGGTCACCCCGCTCTAAGCAATATTCTGGTGGATCGCGCCCGGGAGGCCTTTGGCGAAGGAAAATTGCCGTGAAAGCGCGTCTGGTCGCTTGGCAGGAAATTGCGCCCTTAACTCGCAATTTCGCCTTCGATGTACCGGATTCCGACCGTCTCGCTTTTGTTCCCGGCCAGTTCCTTTCCTTTACCGCCGAAATTAACGCTCAGGAGATTACCCGAGCCTATTCCGTGGCGTCCCCGCCTAACGGAAACCGTTTTGAAATCTGCCTCAACCGGGTGGAGGATGGACTTTTTTCACCGCATCTATTCGATCTTAAACCGGGCGATCTGCTGGAGTTCAAAGGCCCTTATGGCGCGTTCCATTTCCGTAATCCGGTGGGTGATTCCATTCTAGTGGCAACGGGGACGGGCATCACGCCTTTCCGGTCCATGCTCCACGCTCAACTTCCCGTTGACGATGTGCATCGGTTCACCTTAATCTTTGGCGTTCGCCACGAACACGGCTTACTGTACCGCGCCGAACTTGAGGAGCTGGCGCGCAAGCATTCCAACTTTCAATTTCTCCCCACTCTCACGCGCCCAGGCGGAGATTGGACTGGAAGGACGGGTCGAGTTCAAGGGCATCTTATTGAAATGGTTGGTGAGCGGCGGGAAACTGATGTGTATATTTGCGGGATGAGAGAGATGGTTGATGAAACGCGCGCCCTATTGAAAACGGTTGGATTTGAGCGTAAACGCATCATCTTTGAGAAATACGACTAATCCCACAAACACTACAACACTAATCTTGACAAGATCGCACTAATATTTCATAATCAATAAGAACTAACGCGGAACACCGCTTTGGCGGCGCGTCAGGCAATTATTAGGAGGCTCAAAAATGGGCAAGATTATCGGAATCGACCTCGGAACCACCAACTCCTGTGTCGCCGTTATGGAAGGTGGTCAGCCGACGGT
>JALYXS010000446.1 GCA_030946965.1 Acidobacteriota bacterium | reverse complement strand
CCGCGTAAGTTCCGCCGCTCTTAAGCCAGGCCGCGCCTTCCACTGTGTAATGCGGCGTCATCGAAACATCGAATCCGCCGTAGCCGGTAAGGATCACGGGTTGATTCTTGTCTAGCTTGGCTCCGCTTGGAGTCATCACGAACATCGGTATCCGAGTTCCATCTTTGCTTTTGAACCACGCCTGTCTTGTATCGACGGCCGCCGGATCGAGCGAGCTTTCTCTCTGAAACCACACGTCCCGTTTGTCTGTCGAGATCTGGTAGCGATAAATGGTTCCCGGTTCCACGAACGACGTGAATTCAAAAAAAGCTTCGTCGTCCTCCCATCTTCCATGCACTCCCGGCACGGTGCCGATCCCGGGCAATTTCATCTCCCGAAGCAGCTTGCCGCTTACATCGAATAGCCGGATCTTGCTTATTACGTTCTCCAGATACGTCGCGGCTAACTTACCGCCCACGGAATCGATGGATTCAAGCACTGAACTGCCTTCGGGAACGATTTCTTTCCAGTGCTCGCGTGAAGGCGCCGCAAGGTCCGCCAACAGGACGCGGTTATTGGGAGCCTTCCAGTTGGTCATCAAAAAGACCCGGTCGCCGGCGAACTCGGGAAGAAACCGCGCGTCGATATCGTTTACCAACGGAGCGATCGAGCTCTTGGCATGCAGATCCTGGAAATAGACCTCCGTCTTGATCGCTGCCGAGCCGTGAAAAACCAGCAGTAGAAGATATTTCCCGCTTTCGGAAACATTACAGATAATGATGTCGGTCGGCCCGAACCTTTCTCCGAAAATGAGTGGGTCCTTCGCGGCGTCCGTTCCCATCTGGTGCCAGTACACTCGCGGACCGGCCGGCAAGCTTTTCGAGTAATAAAAACTCCGATTGTCCGGCAAGAGCGCGACATTCATGATGCGGGCACGCTCCAGGCGGTCAGGCCTGTCCAAGCGAGTTGCCGTATCCATCAGATGCAGCGTGATCTCGTCCTCTCCGCCGCTGCGGAGACCGTACGCGAGTAAGCTACCGTCGCGCGAAACGCCTTCAATGTGGGCGGAGCTGGTTTGATCTGGAGTAAGTGGATTCGGATCGACTAACACCTCGTCCTTTCCGGAAAGGCCGCTCCGCATGTAAAGCACGGCCTGATTCTGATCCGGCAGGCGCTTGGTAAAGAAGTAGCTATCGCCGCGCTTTACCGGCGCGCTCATTACCTCGGTTTTCGCGAGATCCTCGATTCGTTTATGAAGACGGTCGCGGCCGGGCAGCGGATCGAGCAGCGACTTGGTGTATTGAATTTGGTTATCTATCCAAGCTCTTGTTTCCGGGCTGTTCTGATCTTCAAGCCAGCGATACGGATCGTTGATCGAGACGCCATGGAGCGTGTCGGTAACGTTCTTCACCGGGGTCTTGGGCGGCGTGAGAATCGTGGCGGCGAGTATGGACATGCATGTTACCGGAAGTAAGGCGAGCGGCTTCATGAGTTACAGCATACCGTTATCGCGCATGCCGCAAGATCCAGGCCGTCATCACATCCAGAGCCGCCGGCGCGATGGTCTCGCTAATCGTCGAGTACTCCGAAACCGCGCCCGTCTTGGCTGTCTGGAACAGATGGTTGAGGTTCGGAAACGTCACAATTTCGTAATCTCCATTTCCGCCGTCTTCCAACGCCTGAACGATTAGCGGAAGATTTTGGCGCGGCGACACCTGCGTATCGAGCGCGCCGTTCATCGCCAACACGGGCTGTTTGGTTTTTCGCAATGCCGGCGCGGGATCATATTTCCAGAAGAAGCGCAGCCACGGCGAAAGTACCGTTTGAGTTTTCATGTCGATGGCGGCTTCTGGCATCCCGCTTTCCTGAAGCAAAGCCCGCACGCGGCTGTCCGTAACTTTTAGATCGTCTTCTTGCTTGACAATAGCTGCGAGCTTATTCTGAATCGCCTCATTCTGGGCAACAATCGCGTCAGGCATGCCACTCGATTTATTGATCGCACGCTGCTGAAACAGCGAGACCTGATCGCCCGGCACTGCGGTTCCCGCCATCAGCACGATGAACGCGACGTCATGGGAACGGGCGGCGATCATCGGCGCAATGATCGCACCCTCGCTATGCCCAATGAGCCCTATGCGCCCAGGATTAATCTCTTTCCGCGCTTTTAGAAACTGCACGCCCGCGTCGGCATCGTCCGCGAAATCGGCCGTGGTTGCGAGCGCGAAGCTGCCCGTCGATTTGCCAATGCCCCGATCGTCCACGCGCAACACCGCGATGCCCTGGCGCGTGAGATGGTCGGCAATCACCAGGAACGGGCGGTGCCCCATCATGGCCTCATCGCGGTCTTGCGGACCTGAACCGGTGATCAGCAGCACCGCGGGAAATGGCCCATTTCCCGGCGGCAGCGTCAACGTCCCGGCAAGCTGGACGCGTGCCTTTGCGTTCGGATACGTCACATCCTCCTCGCGATATGGATACGGCTTCTTCGGCTCCTGTGGACGAGAGGTATCCGGCAGTTTTTCGGTTTTGCGCAAGTTGAGAGGAAGAGTGGCGCCGCCTTGTTTGAAAGCGCCGGACATTTCCATGCCATCCGCGCTCAAAGTTCCTTCATAAGACGCGTGGAGTTTCGCCATTTCAAGCGATACCGAGCCGTTTTTCTGCGAGCCGGAAGAGATGGGCAATCCACTCGCGCCTTGATCGAGGCTGTCGAAAGTCCCGGTCAGATTTCCGGACAACGTGCCGGCCGGGCTCTTCGAGAGGTGGAAAGCAATTCGAAGCTTCATGGCCCCGGCGTCGAGCGTGCCGAGCCAGAGACCCTCCGCGGTTTGCGACTGTCCAGTCATGACTTGTGCCCCGGCAAGAAGTAAAACCAGAATTGTTAACATGCCGCCTCTACTACATAAACCTGAGTGTATCCGGTACGGTCGCTTGCGAACGTAATTCTCTTCTCGTCCGCGGAGAAGGCCGGATGCGGATGCGTCCATTGAGGTCCGTAAACGGAATCGGCCGCCACCTCCATCCAACTCAAGGCGCCCTTTTGCGCCGCCGCGAAATCGTCCACCAGCGCGTACGTTGACTTCTTCCATTGCATGCCCCGATTGCTCGATTCCGACAAACAAATATGTTTCCGCGACCCGCTTTGAACATCGATGCTAAACAGACCGAGGTCGGGATGGTTTGTGTCGCACAGCACTTGCGTGCCCGCGCGATTCGGAGTGATGTGCCACGCGTTGAATTCCGCAATAGTGGCGATTGCCCGCGTGCTCCAATCCATCCGGCACAGCGCGCGGGGCCAAACCGTGAACACCAAATCGCCCGTAATACCCAGGAAGGTCTCATGCACCACGAACTCATCGTTCCCATGTTCGTAGAGGCATTCGAGACCGCTCCCGTTGCGTCTCACGCGATGCATGCGCGGCGCCGGATCGCCCGAAAATTCAATCCAATCCGGCTCGAATGGATGGAACTGCGGGTGAATCACGGTGCGCGGAAACGGGATGATGTGCCAGCCGGAGCCGTCCGCGCGCCCTACTGCCAGACCGGATTGCGCGCCCCGTTTAATCGCGGCAACCAACCATTCGCCACTAAGCGAGCACTCGCCCAATTGGGCGCCCGCAAATTCAACGATGCTGCGTTCCACTCCTGTTTCCAACCACCAAATGCTTCCGCCGCGCACGAAGAAGATCCGCTCGCCATCCGGGTGAATGGCCGGCGAGAAGGGATGAATTGGCGGCCCGTTTGTAAG
>JALYXS010000425.1 GCA_030946965.1 Acidobacteriota bacterium | reverse complement strand
TCTTCAGGGGAGTATTGAAGTAAGCAGCATCGTGCCGCGCGAGGGGATCCCCGAACCGGTAGTCAGACAGCGAAAAATGTCGTTCAACACCGCTGTCGAACCGGGAGTGCCCACGATGATAATAGATGAACGAAAGGCCGTAACTGCGGCGATTCCATTCAAGCCCATTGCAATCGGCCAAGTAGAGGCGATAGTTACAAAGATGGAGTAATCGCTTCGGCTTACCGGGCGGCCATCAAAGCGCGAAGCCGTCGCGCTCTTTCGGGCGCGCGCAACTGCCGCAGAGCTTTGGCTTCAATCTGGCGAATCCGCTCGCGCGTTACGTCAAATTCCTGGCCAATCTCCTCTAGCGTGTGCTCGCGCTCGCAGCCGATGCCGAAACGCAGCCGGATTACCTTCTCTTCCTTGGGAGAAAGAGTCTTCAAAATACCCGCGGTCTCGTCGCGCACGTTCGATTCGATTACCGCATCGACCGGCGAACCCACCCAGCGGTCTTCGATCAGATCGCCGAGCGCGGATTCCCCATCGCGCCCGACCGGCGTTTCGAGAGAAACCGGATCGCGCGAAATGGTCTTCAGCTTCTGAACCTTCTCGACCGGAATGTCCATCCGGCGGCCGATTTCGTCGTTCGTCGGCGTCCGCCCCAGCTCCTTTTCAAGCTCGCGCGAAGCCCGCAGGAACTTGTTCATGCTCTCGTTCATGTGAACGGGAATGCGAATCGTGCGGGATTGATCCGCGATGGCGCGCGTGATGGCTTGGCGAATCCACCAGGTCGCATAGGTAGAGAACTTATAGCCGCGGCGATATTCGAACTTGTCGGCGGCGCGCATCAGGCCGATATTGCCTTCCTGAATGAGATCCAGAAGATGCAAACCGCGATTGACATACTTCTTGGCCACTGAAACGACCAAGCGGAGGTTGGCTTCGACCAGATCTTTCTTCGCGCGCTCGGCTTCCTGCTCGCCATGCCGGATTACCGTCAGGGTGTGCTTGAGATCCTGCAATGGGGCGCCCGCGGTGACTTCCCGCTTGCGAATCTCGCGGCGCAATTCCCGCACCCGAGCCGGGGCGTTCGGGCCGCCGCGTTGCTCGGTCTTCTTTACTTCCCTGTCGAGCTGGCCAAGTTCTTCAACCGCCCGGTCGATTTCCCTACCGAATTCCTTCCACTTCGCGTGCAGGAACGGCGTTCTCCGGATCGCGAGCGAGGTCTCGACGCGGGCCCGGTTCAGTTTGGCTTGGGCTTTCTTGCGAGCCTTCTTATTGGTGGGCGGAACGGCTTCGAGCTTCTCCGCCATCTGCTCCTGCTTCTTCTGGAGAGTGACCACGTCGAAGAAGAGCTGCTTCAGGTCCGTGCGGCGCTTGGTATCCGCCAGCGTGCCTTCTTCGAGATCGCCCACGTCGACTACACTGTCGATTTCCTCAACGCCTTTGCGAATCTGCTCGGCGAGTTCCGTCACCACCAGTTGCACCAGAGCGGAACGGCTAATGGCTTTCTGCATCCGCAACTTGCCGCGCTCCATGCGGCGCGCCAAATCGACCTCGCCTTCCCGCGTTAACAGCGGAACCGCGCCCATCTCGCGCAGATAAACGCGAACCGGATCGTCGGTATAAATCGACTCTTCCACCGGCTGATGAGCCGGGAAATCGGCTTCCTGAGCAGCCTCGGGATCGAAGAATTTGGTGGCTTCCTCGTCGAAATTAATGCCAAGCGGGCTTTCGGCTAAAAACTGATCTTCAAACTGGTCCACTGAAACTTACCTCCAATGGAGCTGCAACGGTTATCATTTTCACGGGTCGGGAAACTAAACAAGGGTAACGGAAAAAGCCCAGTACGCGGATGCCGTTCAACTCATGCAATCGACAAAAATTTCCAGAGCTACCCGGCAATCGTTTGATCATAACATCAAAGCGGCTTTACCAAAAGCTCTATTATTTAGGATGTTTCAAATGGGAAAAGGTTACAAATAAAGCCTTTAGCCATATGGCAGCCGGCCTGAACGCCTCAGGGAAGTTTCTGCCTCATCAACTGCTTGAGTTCATTGAAGAAAGCCTGCTCGTCCTGGAAGTCGCGATACACCGAAGCAAACCGGACGTATGCGATTTTGTCGAGGTCGCGAAGACTATCCATGACGAGTTCACCGATTTCCGTGGTGGAAATTTCGCGATCCGGGGAGTCCGTCACCTTCACTTCCACCTGATTGACGATATCGGACAGCTTCACCATCCCGATGGGCCGCTTTTCGCAGGCCTTGAGCACGCCATTAAGCACCTTTTGTTTGTCGAACTTCTCCCGGCGGCCGTCTTTTTTGACTACCAGATACGGAACCTCGTCGATTCGCTCGTAGGTGGTGAACCGCTTCTCGCAGGCGAGGCACTGGCGTCTGCGGCGAATGGCATTGCCCTCCTTGCTTTCCCGGGAATCGACGACTTTATCCTGCAAGTGGCCGCAAAACGGACAATTCATGGAATCACTGGCATCGTACAAAAAATGAACCTATTATGATAAAGCCTCGTTACTTTCGATGAGGGAGCTTCCGAGGCGGATATGGCGACTGCGGTGATGGCATCTGCTTTTTTGGCGCCCGGCACTGGCGAGTCCCTTCGATCCCGAAACGGCTTGGATCCAGACAGCACACTCGTGGCGCGCTGCCTCGGCGGAGAAGAAACCGCTTGGGATGAACTGGTTCGCGTCCATACTCGCCGTGTCTACAGCTTATGCTATCGCTTCACCGGCCGCGACGCCGAAGCGCAGGATCTCACCCAGGAAGTCTTCCTGCGGATTTTCAAGAACTTGAGAACGTTCCGGTCGGACGAGGGATCCTTTACCACGTGGCTGGCCCGGCTGACCCGCAATCTGTTGATCGATAACTACCGTAGAACCCGTCAGGAGCGCGTCACCGATTCGATTGAAGAGCAACTCCCGGTGCTGGAACAATCGCTCGCGGCGAGCGCCCGGCCCGACGGCATCCTTGCCGGCCGTGAAACGGGGGAAATCCTGCAAGCGGCTCTGCAGCGCCTCTCGCCGGAGTTGCGCGAGACGGTGATCCTTCGCGATGTGCAGGAGCTCGAATATCGGGAAATAGCGCAGGTCTTGGCGATTCCCGAGGGCACCGTCAAATCGCGGTTGAATCGGGGCAGAGCCGAGTTGGCCCGCATCCTTCGGAAACACAGGGCGGTCATATGAGCGCTCCGATCCATTGCGCTGAATTCGACGCTCTGCTGTGCGATTTTCTCGACGGCACTTTAGACGGCCCATCAAACGAGAAACGCCGCGCGGAATTTGAGACCCATTTGGCGGAATGCTCCGCTTGCGGAGAACTGGCCCGCGATGCGGCGGAAGCCATGGCTTTCATGGAACGGGCCGCGGACGTGGAGCCGCCCGCGCGATTGGTCACCAGAATTTTGTATCAGGTCCCGCGGGGCCGGACGGATGGATTTCGGGGTTGGCTGAATCGCCTGCTTGAGCCGGTTCGCCAGCCGCGCTATGTGATGGGCGCCATGCTGACTATCGTCTCGATGGCAATGATGACCCGTTGCGCCGGCGCGCCGGATCATCCCTTGAATGCGTCGGATCTCGATCCGGTAAAACTATGGACTGCCCTCGACAATCGCGTTCACCGTGTTTGGGACCGCTCCTTGAAGACATACGAAAGCATGCGCCTGGTGTATGAGGTGCAGAGCCGGTTGCGCGATTGGCAGGATCAGCAGGACGATGAAGCCGCCGTTTCCACCGAAACGCCGGGGCAGAGTCGAAAACTGCCAATGAAAGCGCAGCCGCAACCGGGACACTGAGAAACCGGAAACGGACAAACGGAGAATTTTTATGAACTGCTTTAATCATCCAGAAATACCGGCACTCGCGTATTGCCGTACCTGTGGAAAAGCGCTTTGCGCGGAATGCCGCCGGACGTCGCTCGGG
>JALYXS010000360.1 GCA_030946965.1 Acidobacteriota bacterium | reverse complement strand
GCCTCAATCGAGCGCAAACGTATCCTGAAAGCCTACGGCGCGGAAATTATTTTGACCGATCCGGGCGAGGGTTCGGATGGCGCGATCCGCAGGGTGCGCGAGATCCACGCCGAAGATCCAGACCGCTACTTTTATCCCGATCAGTACAACAATCCGGCGAACTGGCAGGCGCATTTTGAGACCACCGGTCCTGAAATTATCCGGCAAACCGAGGGACGCATCACGCATTTCATCGCGGCCATGGGAACCAGCGGAACGTTCGTCGGGGTCACGCGCCGGCTGAAACAGGATGTGCCGGGCGTGACGTGCATCTCCGCGCAGCCTGCGTCGGGGTTTCATGGCCTGGAAGGCTTGAAGCACATGCCCACCGCCATTGTCCCCGGCATTTACGACGACAAGCTGGCGGATCGCAATCTTTGGCTCGAAACCGAAGATGCGCATGGAATGGTTCGGCGCCTGGCGCGCGAAGAAGGTTTGCTCGTGGGAATATCGGCGGCGGGAAACGTGGTGGCGGCACTCCAAATTGCCCGCGAGTTGCACGACGCCAAAAAACGAGCCGTAATAGTTACGGTGCTTTGCGATGGCGCGGACAAGTACCTGAGCGAAAGTTTTTGGGACGAAGAATGATTCACATCGATTCGCAGCCGTGGGATGGGATGGTGAACCACGCCCAGGCCGCTTACCCTAACGAATGCTGCGGCGCGATGCTCGGCCAAGTCGATGGCGTAAACAAGACGGTGTCGGTTGCGCTGCCGCTCGACAACGTTTCGCAAGGGTCGCGGCGGGCGCGCTACGAGCTTCGTCCCGAAGATCTGCTCAATGCGGATCGCGAGGCCCGCAAGCGCGGCATGGATCTGATCGGCATTTACCATTCGCATCCCGATTGCGGCGCTTATTTTTCGGAAACCGATTTAAAAAACTCCTGCCCGTGGTATTCCTTCGTGATCCTTTCGATCTCCAAGGGCGCGTTCGATCACGCCAATAGCTGGCTGCCGGATGCCGAACAAACCGCGGCGGAAAAAGAAGAACTCACATGGCAAAAATCCTAATTCCCACTCCTTTACGGCAATTTGCCGATAAACAGAATTCGGTCGATCTACCTGGCTCGACAGTTGGCGAAGTTCTCGGCGCAATGACCGCGCGCTACCCCGATTTGCGTAAACAGATTTACAGCGACGAAGGCAAGCTTCGCAGTTTCGTCAACGTCTATCTGAACGATGAAGACATCCGTTACATGAACAAAGAGGGCACGCCCGTGAAAGACAGCGACACGCTTTCGATCGTGCCCAGCATTGCCGGCGGCGCGCCCGGCGCGGTAACGGAGGCTCCGCCGCAGACCGTTTCTCAAGGCACGCTTTCCGGCAATCTGTCGAAGGATGAAGTGCTGCGATACAGCCGCCACCTGATCATGCCGGAGGTCGGCATGGAAGGGCAGATCAAGCTGAAGAACGCTTCCGTGCTTCTGGTGGGCGCGGGCGGCCTAGGCGCGCCGCTTGGACTATATCTCGCCGCCGCGGGCGTTGGCCGCATTGGGATTGTCGATTTCGACGTGGTCGATTTCACGAACCTGCAACGCCAGGTGATTCACGGGACCAAAGACGTCGGCCGCAAGAAGCTCGATTCCGCGATCGACAGCATGAGCGATATCAATCCGCACGTGAAGTTGGAACGCCATGAAGTCGCGCTCACCAGCGAGAACGCGCTCGACATCGTCAAAAATTACGACATCGTCGTCGACGGAACCGACAATTTTCCAACGCGCTATCTGGTGAACGACGCTTGCGTGCTGCTGAAAAAGCCGAACGTCTATGGGTCGATTTTCCGCTTTGAAGGGCAAGCCACAGTTTTCGCGTACGAAGGCGGACCGTGCTACCGCTGCTTGTATCCCGAGCCGCCCCCTCCCGGATTGGTTCCAAGCTGTGCCGAAGGCGGAGTACTGGGAATCCTTCCCGGCACTATTGGCCTGATTCAAGCGACGGAAACGGTGAAGCTGATTCTCGGGATCGGCGAATCGCTGGCTGGACGCCTCCTGCTCTACGATGCGCTGGCGATGCGGTTTCGCGAACTCAAGCTGCGCCGCAACGTGGATTGCCCGGTCTGCGGCGACCATCCCACGATCGCGAAACTAATCGATTACTATGAATTTTGCGGAGTTCAGCGGCAGGAGAGTGCGGCAGTGAGTCAGACCGTGACGGAAGGCGAGATCGAACCAACGGACGTAAAAGCGAAGATCGACCGGGGCGATAATTTCACGCTGCTCGATGTTCGCGAGCCGCACGAATATCAGATTTGCAACATCTCGTCCGCTAAACTGATTCCGTTGGGCGATCTTCAGAAGCGCCTAAACGAGCTGAATACAACGGATGAATTTGTGGTTCACTGCCGTAGCGGAGTGCGTAGCGGAAAGGCCGTCGAGTTCATGAAACAAAGCGGATTCAAGAATGTTCGAAACATGAAGGGCGGGATTCTCCTGTGGAGCGATACGGTCGATCCGCGCGTTCCGAAGTATTAGAGGGATGAGCAAGGGGACTGCTCATCCCGTCTGATCTAAACCACGCGGCGTCCGGAAAAAATCTGAATAACCGCGACAATCAGCGCAACCACCAGTAAGATATGGATGAACCCGCCGAAAGCCGCACCAGTCACAAGTCCGAGCAGCCACAACACCAGCAGAATCACGAAAATTGTCCAAAGCATAATTTCTTCTCCTGTCCGCGTGACTGTCGCACGCCAGATCGGAATTCAAAGAAGCAGTTAAGGTGCCAAAGAGAGTCTAGCCCGCGGGCAGCAGCGCGCGAATTGTTTCGAGCGTATCGGCATCTTCAGGTTTCTTATCGGTGCGCCAGCGCGTCATTCGCGGAAAACGCACCGCGATTCCGGATCTGTGACGCGGGCTCTTCTGAATTCCCTCGAACGCGAGTTCGAAAACCAACTCCGGTTTAACGGACCGCACCGGACCGAATTTTTCTAACGTATTGCGGCGGACGAACGCATCGACTTTGCGAATCTCTTCATCGGTCAGCCCCGAGTAAGCTTTCGCGAATGGAACTAACTCATCGCCATCCCAGACCGCGAAAGTGTAATCGGTAAATAGGCTGGCGCGGCGGCCATTGCCGGGCTGCGCATACAGCAGCACTGCATCCACTGAGTAAGGCTGGATCTTCCACTTCCACCAATCGCCGCGCTTGCGTCCCACGCGATACGGCGAGCCAAGACGCTTCAACATAAAACCTTCCACGCGGCGTTCGCGCGCTTCCAGGCGCAACGCGGTGAGGCGCTCCCACGAATCGCATGCGACCTCCGGCGAGAGCACGATGGGGCCCGCCGCCTTCGCCGATTCCACAATCTCCGCCAGCCGCGCGCGACGCCATTCGAGCGGCCTCTCGCGAATGTCCGACCCTCCCAATTCGAGCAGATCGTAGGCGAGCACGGCGACCGGTACCTCGCTCAAAATCTTCGCCCCCAAAACCTTTCTTCCGATTCTGCGCTGCATTTGCGCGAACGGGAGCGGCATGCCATCCACCCAGGGAAGAATCTCGCCATCGATCACGGTGCCTTCGGGCAGTAAGCCGCCGAGCGCTTCCAATTCGGGAAAACGGTCCGTGACTAACTCTTCGCCGCGCGACCAGATGAATGTCCGCCATTTGCGGCGAATGAGTTGCGAGCGAATCCCGTCCCATTTCCATTCCACTTGCCATTCGTCAATACGCCCCAGCGAATCGATCTCGCCCTCGATGGGATACGCGAGGAAGAACGGATAGGGGCGGCTCACGTCCGCGTCCTTCGAATCTTTCGTGAGAAGCGTCGCCTGAAAATCCGCCGTGGGCTGCCAATCTCCCATCAGGCGATGCGAGAGCACTCCAGCCTCGATCCCGCTGACATTGGCGAGCGCGCGCACAACCAGGCTTTGAGACACGCCCACGCGGAAGCCGCCCGTGATGAGCTTGTTCCAGACAAAGCGCTGGCCTTCATTCATCTCACGCCAGGCGCTCACGAGCGAATCGCGGCGGCGCTCGTCGTTCCATTCGCGCAACGGCAGCAAGCGTTCTTCAACCCAGTAGTGCAACGGCAGATCGGTCGAGTGTTCCGGCTTGGGGAGAAGCAGGGCGATGGTCTCCGCCAAGTCTCCGATGGCATGATAGGATTCGCCGAAGAGCCAATCCGGCACGTCCGCTTCAGCGGTGGCCCATTCGACCAGCTTGCGCGTTTCAATGAGGCGTTTCGGGCGGCGGCCAATTAAGAAATGCAGAGCCCAAGCGGAGTCGGCGGGCGGCACGGACGAAAAATAATCTGTCAGTGCCTGAATCTTCTCGTTGGTCTTCGTGGTCTCGTCGAGCGCGGCAAACAGGTCCGCGAAGGCTTTCACGATTCTTCGCTCCCGGTTGCCGCGCCCTCATCCCGCTCGCCTTCGAACTGCGTCTCGAGCGCTTCGGCCTGCTTTCCATTTTCGTTGAGCCACCGCACCAGCGCCGAACGGTAGCCGTGAGTCACTAAAATCCGCTCCGCCCCGGTGGCTTCGATAGCGGAGAGCAAGCCGGGCCAGTCGGCATGATCGCAGACGATAAAGCCGCGATCGATAGAACGTCTTCGCCGCGCTCCGCGAATTCGCATCCAACCGGACGCGAACGCGGTCGATACCTTCCCGAATTTGCGGATCCAGGGCGTTCCGTTCGACGATGGCGGGGCCACGATTA
>JALYXS010000702.1 GCA_030946965.1 Acidobacteriota bacterium | reverse complement strand
AAGGCAGCCCGCCATCGATATACCAGTGGGCGAATGGTTCCGGATGCGCCTTCGCTCGGGCCGCTACTTTCTCCAGGATCGCCGCGAACGCGCCATCCGATTTGACCTGCGTATGGTAGACACCGCGCGGACGTAGTTTGCGGAACACTTTGTAAAACGGGGGGTGTGCATTCGCCGCAACCCCCTGCCCGATCGCCACAATTCCTAACCGCGCGATCGGAACTTCCCCGTCAGTCGCATTGGCGCCCGATTTCTCCACGTAATCGACAGCCGCGGCGCGAAAGCGATCGATTTGATGCGTGGCCCAGAGGTGCGCGCTGAGTTGTTCCGAAAATAGGCCGGGAGCCTCCACCCAATTCGTGCGTTCGAGTTCGGGTGAGAGGCGAAGCCGCGCGAACTCCCGCATCGCGGTTTGCAATTGCGCGGGAGACAAGTTTTTTAGATACGCAAATTGACGGTCAAGGGCTTTCCGCTCCGCTGGAAATTTCCAATCGTAAGCGATCAGTTCGCGCAATAGAAGCGGCAGGAACGCGAGCGGCAGTTTCCGCAGAAGCTCGACTTCCCGCGCCGCTAATTGCGTTGCCTCGGGCGGATAGGCGCGGAAACTGGCGGCCTGAAGTTCGTTGGGGGTCATGACCTCGGTAGGACCTCCGGTAGCGTCTTGCCCTGCGCGAAGCGAGGCGAGAATCCGAGTAGCCGTCCGAGTGTCGGAACGAGATCGGTCGAATCGACCGGCCGATCCACCACGACGTTTTCGCGGATGCCGGGGCCCATCACAATCATCCACGTGGTGCGCGAAAGAGCATCCCCGGTGCGGTGGTGCTGAAATCCATTTCCGCCGGCTTCGGTATCGGAATCGCGGCCAAAATCGGGCAGGATGAACAGTGTCGTCTTGCCTGCGTACTCCGGTTGACTCTCGATCGTTTTCCAGATCTCCGCGCAGAGCCGGTCCGAGCGCCGGATGCCGTCGAGATAGAGCGAGTAGGCGCCCGAATGCGCAATATCGATATCGTGCAGCGTGATCCACAACAGGCTCGGCGCCAGCTGATGCATAAGTTGGCGCGCGACGTACACGGACATCTCATCCGGGCTCGCCAAGCTTCGCGCATGACGCGAAAAATCGGCCACCGAAAACTTCAGAAGCTCCGCTAATTGGTGTAAGTGGACCTCGTCGCCCGCAAGCGCCGGCGCATGGAGCGGCGTTTCATAGTTATCGCGAAGAAGGTGATCGAACTGGTTAGCCTCGCCCGATGGCAGCGCGGCCGCCAGCAATCGTTTCGGAAGAATCACGCTCGCGCCCGACCCGGCCCCGTAAGCGCGGTGGCCGCTTTCCCCGATGCGATTGAAACCATTACTGGGCGCGATCACCCACGCATCGGTTGCGGGACGTTTGAGATCGCGGCGGAAATATTCGAAGACAGTCGGATTCGCGGGCGGCACGGCGGCGAAGTTATTGAAGGTCTCGTACACGCCGGTCGCGAGACTCGCGGTGGCTACATAGTGCCCCAGAATGCCGCGGTTTACCACCTGCGTGAAAAACGTGGCGCGCGGAAGCAGTTCCGTCAGTAGGTGCGGAATGTTCTCCTGCCCATCGGGCATGAAGGTCTCTTCGTCGCGCGCGCCACCGCCAAAGGTGACGACAACTGCCTTTCCGCCGCGAGGGAGAGCCATCGCCTGGAGCGAATTGGAGCCAAACGCCGCGCCACCGGAAAGGCTCGCGCCCGTGACTAACCTGACGAAATTACGCCGGTTGTAGGAGCGCACTTGACTTTCCGGTTGCATTAACAATATGCTACTCCCAATACTCTGACACCGAAAGTGCAGAGTTGGGGGGCTGTATGAACCGAGTCGTTCGTTCTCTTGTACTTTCGTTTTGCGCGTCTGCTTGCATTTTTGCTCAACGCGATCTTGGAACTCTCACTGGCACGGTTACCGACGGCACGGGGGGCGTGATTGCGAACGCGGCGGTCACGGTCACCGAAAAGGCGACCGGTCAGGTTTACTCGCTCACAACAAACTCCGCGGGCGAGTTCACCCGTCCGGCATTGAAGCCGTCCACCTATGACGTTACCGTCAGCGCGGCGGGGTTCAAGAAAGCCGAACAAAAAGACATCGTCCTGAATGCCGGCGAACGCACTGGCGTAAATATCGCTTTGACCATCGGCGATGTCGGGCAGACCGTCGAAGTCGTGGCGTCCGCCCCACTGCTGCAAACCGAAAGCACCCAGGTCGGCGCGGCGCTCAACTCCAAACTTCTAACGGATGTTCCGCTTGGAGGCCGACGAAACTTCGCTTATCTGGCGCGTCTAACGCCCGGCGTGGTTCCCGCCGAGAATGGCGCTCGCGACGCGAACAATGGGGGGTTTTCCGCCAACGGAGTTCGCTCCAACGGCCAAAATAATTTCCTGCTGAACGGGGTCGATAACAACGTCAACACCATCGACTTCCTCAACCAGACGGCGTACGCGGTTGGCCCCTCGGTTGAGGCGATCGGCGAGATGAGCATCATTACCAACGGCTACAACGCGGAATACGGACGCGCGGCTGGCGGAGTCATCAACGTCAATCTGAAGTCGGGTACGAATCAACTTCATGGCAGTCTGTTTGAACTGCTTCAGAACAAGGCTCTGGACGCTAATAGCTGGAACAACAACAGTGCCGGGAATCCGGC
>JALYXS010000338.1 GCA_030946965.1 Acidobacteriota bacterium | reverse complement strand
GAGTAGGGGGACTTGGCTTTCATCAGAAAGCCGACCATCCCGGCGTGCAGATCGAGATCGGCCAAAAGTACTTCCTGTTTGGTTTGCCTTTGCAGCTCGACGGCGATGTGACAGGCAATCGTTGTGGCGCCGCATCCGCCTTTTGCCGACAAAAATGCGATCGTTTTGCTCGGATGTTGGGAATCGCCGCGCTGCTTCCCTCGTCCACCGGACAAACGCTCGAAGGCGTCGCGCAAACTCGAGCCGAGAGGTGGATACAGGAATTCACTCGCCCCGGCGCGGATGGCCGCTAGAATTGTTTCCGGGTCGGCCAAACTGTCCACCGCCACGATCTGTGGTGGTGCTGGCGTTGACTTAATGTTGCGCACCACTTCGGGAAAGGTGTCCCGAACGCGCGCCATTTCGAGCAGCAATACATCGGGGCGCATCCGCTGAACCTTATCCAGAAACTCGGGCCACGGCCCAATTTCCTGTTGCTCGATGACTACACGGACCGGCAAATCCTGGATAGCTCCCTGAACTTCCTCCCAGAGCTTCTTGCTTTCGATTACCAGGCCAATGGTCAGAGGGTACATGGGCTCAATTAGCTGCTTTCGTGGACGACGGCATCACGGCCGTGGGCATTGCCAAGGGAGCGGCAGGCGCCGGCGCCGGGATCGACGGGGGCATCGACGGCATTGATGACGTCCCACCCTGTTTCTTTTGGAGTTCGAGAAGCTCTTCGACCGGGATCGTTTCCCGATAAGTGTCCGCCGGCGCCGGACCGGTCTTATCGAGTCCGGGCGTCCGCGGCGCGTTAACGGCCGCATCTGTCAAAAACTCTTCCGGCATTTTGACTTCGGGCAGCGGCTGATCGGCCGGAATGGGGCGTACCAGTTCCGCCGTAACCATCACTAGCAACTCCGTATTGTTCTTGTTTATCGAGCGCGATTGAAAGAGCTTTCCAAGCATCGGGATCGAGCCCAAACCGGGAATCTTACTGAGTGATTCCGTGACGCGATTGTCGAGCAAACCTCCGATGACGAAGCTTTGCCCGCTTTCGATTTCGATTTCGGTTTGTACCCGCCGGGTTGCGAGACCCGGAACGGTAAAGCCTTGGAAAACCAGGCCATTCGCATAGTCGAGTGAACTGACTTCTGGCGTGACTTGAAGCCGGATCGTGCCGCGCGGCGTAATATTAGGAAGAAACTGAATCCGTACTCCGAATTCGCGGAATTGAATCGTAACCTGTCCGACGCCGCCGCCGCCACCTTGGAGAGTGGGGAATGGAAACTCGCCGCCGGCCAGGAAACTCGCCGTTTTCCCGCTGATCGTCAGCAAATTCGGCTCAGCGAGTATTTCGAGCAAGCTTCTGCTTTGCAAAGCTTTGATCGTCGCGCCAAGGTTGAGATCTGGGCGGAAAAAGAAGATGTTCAGCGCGTCGGTCAAAGTGAATTGGGCGTTTCTAGCGACTGCCGCTGGGTTGGGCGGGTTGAATTGCTGAGTGCTGATTCGACCGGGTGTATTTCCCGCGCCGGTGCTGACGAAATTGAAACCCAGCTCCGACGTCGCCGCGCGATCCACGTTTGCAAACCGGACTTTCAACAGGATTTGAGGTTCGGTCGCCGGCACATTCACTCGCAGCAAGTTGACCGTTTTGCCAAGAGTGTTTGCCATCGATACGGCTCGCTCGGCGTTGACTAGATCTTTGGCCGTGCCGCGCAGAAACACGGTGTCGTCTTCCAGACTTACCGAGATATCCTGCCCCGCCAGTTCGTTTGCGATCTGACGCCGGACCGCTTCGAGCCTCGACGTGCTTGCCGTGACGTGCAAGTTATAAATTCGGCGGGTTCCGGTCTGTTCCCAAATGATCAGACTTGTTTCTCCGGGCGCTTTTCCGTTCACCAGCACCTCGCGCGGAGTCACCGCGAGGGCCTGCGCCAATTCGCCGTTCGATACGGAGACGCGTTGGATGTTCACGGCGCTATCGATCACAAGCGACTTGCTAACCGTTACCGAAAGATCCTGCGGCGTAAGTTGCGGTTCGGGCAGGGACTGGGGAGGCAGCGCCGCCGGCCCTTCCACCGTTCGCGTTGCGGGCTGCGGCGTTGCCTGAGGAGTGAACTGAGGGGTGGCGTGCTGCGCCGCTGTTTCGCCGTAACCGAGTTGTCGAAGCCGTGCAAGCTGTTGCGCGAGCGTCGGGTACTGCGCGTGAGACGTGGACGCGCGCTTCGAAGCGGCAATCCCCCCATGAATCAAGAAAACCGTGGATACCCATAGCATGCCCGCCGAAGTGCGCCGCATCACGGCCTCCCTGAGAGTTCTTCGAATTTCTCTTCCGTCTTTTTCATCCCGTGGATCATCTCGACCGTAGTGGGAGGTTTCGTAGCCTCTGCAACGGGAGTTCGAACTATGGGGATCGTCTTGACGCGCACTGGCCCCCTCACGCCCGGCGGCCTGATCTCCGCCGTTCTGAAAGCCTGTCCCGTATACGCGACCCCGGAAAACAGGTTGGCGGTCGCGGTACCCGAGGTTTTCGTTTCTTGCGTATCGAGCGGATTCCGAAGGACTAGCTGAATTCGGGTTTCATTGCTCGCGAGGCTCATCACTTCGGCCTGCTCCGGGGTAACGAGAAGATTCACGACACCGACCGATTCCGGCCGCCCATCGTTGTTTTTCTCGATCTTCTGCCCCGCTGAAAGCACCTGGATATTCTGGAGAATCGTTTTCGAGAGGTTGCCCGACAGGCTTTGAGCGCCGCCGGGCGGCGTACCCTCGACAAGCACGTCCACGCGCATGCCCGGCACCACGAAGCCCGCCAGGCCCACTACTTCGTTTACCCGGACCGCGACCGCGCGCATTCCCATCGGAATGGTTGCGGCAAGACCCGCTCCCGCGCCTTTCGCCGCCAGACGGTTCTGCATTACCGGCTCCCCCTGATAAATCGTTGCCACCACGCCCCGGCCGATTACTTCCTCGGGCTTAGAGAACCCCTGAGAAGGAATTGCGCCGCCCCAATCCGCGAACTGAACGTCAACATCCTTGATCAGCATCCCGACGGGCAGTTCATGCGTGGCGAGAAGCGTCTTCGCGTGACCTGGCCGGACGTTCGCTTCCAGGCGCGAGGCGACGAGCCGGTATACCAGGAAGCTCGCCGCGCCGGCTACGACGAATGCGAACAGCAAGACCGATAGGAAACGTTTATTCATGGATGGGAATTAGCTGCCGGCCGATACCGCGGCCGTACTCAATCGATTGTTCGCAACGGTCCAAATGGTCTGAACGTTTCCCCCGGCGCCTATGAACAAAGCCGCGGAAGCCAGGCAGAGGAACGCCAAAAGCAGCGAATACTCCACCAAGTCCTGGCCCTGTTCTTCAATCAGGAACGATCTGAATAAGGATTTCATCGATTCTGGCCCTGGCGCCGAAGGGAATGGCCCATGTTAGCTGCCGGTCGATCCGGCGGCGTTGGCTAGAGTCGAATTTGCCTTGGACCAGATGGTCGTGATGTTTCCGCCCGCCCCGATGAACAGTGCGGCCGAGGCAAGCGCGACAAATGCCAATAGCAGCGAGTACTCCACTAAGTCTTGTCCCTGCTCGTCTCTCAAAAAGCTCTTTACTAGCGTTTTCATATTGGTTGACTCCTTTCAATTTGTCTGTTGAGATTTATGCCGATCGCCCGATCACGATCTTTTCCCCCGTCCCGGACAACAGCGGAGACTTGGTTGGCCCGCGCGGAGCGGAACACGATTGCGACGCCGTCGTCGTAAATTGGACGCCAGCGTTTGGATTCCTTCAAAGTGCTGGAAAGCGCGGCGTCAGGCGGTAATAGAACTGTATCGACACCGTATTTGGCGAGGTTCTCTTCCCAGTCGTACTTGAAGTTCATGATGTCGAGATATTTCTCGCCGAACTTCGCGCCATAGAAATCGCTCCGTCCATCGATGAAGACCTTCTTATCCGGGTAGAGCTGGTAAATGAGGTAGTCGCCCCACTCGTCATGCGTGAAAATGCTTTTCGATAACCCGGCGACTCGCAGAACTGCAATCGCCTTTTCCGGGTACTTTTTCGGATCGTATTGAGCCCGAAACTTGGCGCTGGGCGTTGCGGCGAAGAAGCCGGCCGTCAGCACCAATGCGGCAACGCCGCTGACCAGGGGGAGGCGTCCCATTCGATCCACGGCGCCGAATTCCGCCCCGACTCTTTGTATTGCGGCGGCGGAACGCTGGACCCACCCGCTCACGCCCGCCGTCTTCAGGTGCGACAATCCCGCGCTCAACATCCCGGCGGCAACGGGCGCGGCCACGATCAGATAAATTGGGATATTCCTAGCGGAGATCAGCGCGAGATGCGCCCAGCCCGCAATCAGAATCACGGACGCGAACTGCATGCGCGTCAGGCTCCAGAGAGCCGCCGCAATGCCCAACATCAACATCGCTTCGAAGTAAGTGGCCACCGGGCTTTGGAAGCTGATGGATTGAAACTCGCTGATGTTGCGAAGCTGATACGAATCCGAAAGATATTGAACAATGTGGATATGTAGCTGGTAGAAGTAGGGGTTGATCAAACTGGCAAGCAAGCATCCAAGAGCTGCCCACAAATATGGCTTGCACCTTGGAATGCCCGCCGGATTTGAGGTAACCAGAGCGCTTGCGATCTCTCCGGCGGCATACGCGCCCAGCAGGACGATCCCAACAAAAAATCCGCCGTGCAAATTGGTCCACAATACCGTCAGTACCGGTAGAACCCAAAGCAACCGGACGCGCCCGTCTTTCACGCGATCCAAGATCGAACAGAAGATTACGACGAAGAGCAGTGTCACCAGATGCGGACGCGCCAGCCAGTGGATGCTGGAACCGATGGCTGCTAGCATCGTGACCGCGATCGAAATCCAATCGTTCGAACACTTCCTTCGCACCAGGCGGAATAAAAGCGCGAAGGTAAAAGAAATAAGAAGAATATTAATCAACACGACAGCCGCCATCCCGCCGTGCTTATGAATTCCGGCAAACGCCACGTCCCACAGCCATTCCCAGGCGAACCATGGCTGCCCCGGTTTTGTAAATGAAAAAATATCGGCATGCGGGACACGCCCATTCCGAAGGATCCATTCCCCGGTCCGAATGTGCCACCCTGTGTCGCCATCCCCCAACATGCTGGTGGCTCCGTCGAGTTTAAAAAATAAAAAGAAAATCGGCATGAGGAAGGCGACATCCGTCAGCGACGGTAGGAAGCGCACGATCCAGGGCGGCGTACTGGCTGCATTCGATCCTGGATGGAGTTGTGTCACCTTGATTCCCGTTAAGTAACTTCTGTATTAACTTCGGTGTATTAGCGCTAGTACTTTAGGGTCGAGCGCGAATCGTGCCCATCTCTCCGCTCGACCCACGCGCGCTTCACGCTAGTCTGTTTTTTGGCGGCGGCGCAGCACGATAACGGTCACAAACACGACCGCGAGCACGGCGCAAACCCAACGAATGATCGAACTATCCAAGGTAATTCTCCTTTTAGTGAAATGCCCAACCGCGGCATGCAGCAATAAGATCGGCGAAAAAGGTTTGCGGCTTTACAGGCAGGGCTTACATGTTGTCCATCATGGGCAACAATTCGCGGAAGATCTTTACCACCACCGGACCCACCGTCACTACGAAAAGTGTCGGCATGATGAAGAAAAATATTGGGAAGATCAGCTTCACCCCGAGTTTCGCGGCTTTCTCTTCCGCATTCTGGCGCGATTCGACGCGCAGATATTCCGAATGCCCGCGTAGCGTTTGCGCGATGCTCGTCCCGAACCGGTCGGCTTGGATCAAGACCGCCACTAGCTTCTTCAACTCCGGAACGGAATTTCGCTCCGCCATGTTCCGCAAGGCTTCGGCGCGCCGCTTACCCGCTTTGATCTCCAGGTTCATCAGATAAAATTCGCCCGCGATCTCGGGATGCGCGAAACGCAGCTCCTTGCCGACCTGCACAATCGATTGATCGAGGCCCAAGCCGGATTCGACGCACACCACCATCAAATCGAGCGCGTTTGGGAGCGCCTTCCGGATCAGTTTCTGGCGCTTTCTCATTTTCCAGCGAACAAATTCACCGGGAGAGATAAAACCCGCAATTATGCCCGAAATCACGGACATCAGCATGCTGTTCGATTCCGCATCGGACGCCCAGGCGCAGGCGCCGGCCAAGACTCCAAAAGTCAGCGCGCCCAAAACGTTGAATCCATATAAAATCTTGACGGCCGCGGGTTTTCGGAATCCAGCGCGGATCAGTTGGCGCTCCGTCTTGCCGTGCGCTTTGGGGTTGGAAGGCAGAAGCGCGCCGAATTTCTTGACGAGATCCCGCCACGCAAGGGCTGGACTCGGCGGCCGGGCCGCGGCTTCCGCGGTGAATTCCGCGACCCTGTCCAGCGCCGATTGCGGCTTGGCCCACAGTTTTGTTCCGAGGAAGGTAAACGACCCCAGCAGCATCAGGAACAGAACAATTGCGATTAGCGGGATCATTTAGAGCTCAATCGACACAATTTTCTGGATCGTCAAGTACCCGAGTATCTGAAGTCCGACGGCGCCGGCCAGCAATCCATGGCCGAGCGGGTCGTTAAAAAAGAAATCGGCGTACAGCGGATTTACATAAAACATGATTGCGCCCACGCCCACCGGTATAGCGGATAGCGCTTTTCCCGTCATTCTTCCATGCGCCGTAACCGCGCGTATCTTGCCCCGGAGTTTGCAGCGTTCGCGGATCAGGAACGCCATCTTGTCCAGGATCTCCGCCAGGTTCCCGCCAGTCCGTTTTTGCAGCAGGACGGCCGAAACGAAGAATTGAATATCCAGAAGAGGAATGCGCGCGCTTAATTTTTCGAGCGCAATTTCGAGCGGCAGCCCAAGATTTTGCTCGTCGAACGTCCGGCGAAATTCGGAAGCCATGGGGTTTTCAAACTCGCGGTGCAGCATATCGAGCGAGACCGAGAATGCATGTCCAGCGCGCATCGAACGGGATACGAATTCCAGCCCTTCGGGAAATTGTTCCTCGAATTTGCCGAGACGTTTTCTCGCCTTCCGTCGAACGTACCAGAACGGAAGATAACCGCCGAGCGGACCAGTGGCAAAGCCCAGCCAATGGAATGGGGGAGGCGCAAAAAACCACGCCCCGCAAAATCCGGCGCAAGCGGCGATTAGCCCGGCGTTCATCAGGCTACCCGCATTCCATTTCAGCCCGGCTTGATCGAGCGAACTTTGTATCCCGTGGCGTACTTTCAAACGGCCCAACAGATAGCGCACGAAGCGCGCGCGTTCCGGCTGGTCGGCTTTAATCAGGACCGGTATGTCGCCCGCGCCTTGTTTGGGTTCGGACGCGCCTTCCATGCGGCTCTGAAAACTTTTGCTCTCCGACCGGCGCTTTCTGCGCTCGGTAAATAGATACACGCCATTTACGACAATCGTTATAGTGACAAAAAGAGAGATGGCGGCAATCGTCATTTCTTAAATCTCGACTTCTTCGTCGAATAGATGTCCCGAAAGTGAAACACCCAGCGCGAGCAACTTTTCGTAAAACTTGGGACGGATCCCCGTGGCTGAAAAGCGGCCCTTCACTTTGCCTTCCGTCGAGAGGCCCAGCTTGTCGAAAACGAAAATGTCCTGCAGGCTCACGACATTTCCCTCAATACCGGTTACCTCCGTCAAATACATGACGCGGCGGGAGCCGTCGCTTAAACGCGCGGCTTGCACCAGGAGGTGAACGGAAGAGGCAATCTGCTGGCGAATGGAAGTCAACTGCATATTGCCGTTTGCGAGCGAGATCATTACTTCCAACCGCGAAATCGCCTCGCGCGGACTGTTGGCGTGGATCGTGGTGAGCGAGCCATCGTGGCCTGTATTCATGGCCTGCAGCATGTCCAGAGCCTCTTCGCCGCGGACTTCGCCGACGATGATCCGGTCGGGCCGCATGCGGAGGCTATTCATTAACAGTTGACGCTGTTTGACCGCCCCTTGGCCTTCCACGTTGGCCGGCCGCGTTTCGAGGCGCACGACGTGCGGCTGTTTCAATTGCAGTTCCGCCGCGTCCTCGATGGTGACAATCCGTTCTTTAGCCGGGATGAAAGCCGAAAGCGCATTCAACAGCGTCGTTTTTCCCGCACCCGTTCCGCCGACAATGATGATGTTCAAACGCGCTTTCACGGCGGCTTCAAGCAACTGCATCATGCCGCTGGTAAGCGCTTTCTTCTCGACCAGATCCTGGGGCATCAGCTTATCCGTGCCGAACCGGCGGATCGAGAGCACGGGCCCATCCACCGCCAGCGGCGGAATGATTGCGTTTACGCGCGATCCATCGCTCAGGCGCGCATCGACCATGGGGTTCGACTCGTCCACCCGGCGGCCTACTTCGGAAACGATCTTCTCGATGATTCGGAGCAGGTGCGAGTCGTCGTGAAAACGGACGGTCGTCAGCTCGAGCAGGCCTTTTCGCTCGATATAAACCTCTTTATGGCCGTTTACCAGAATGTCGGAGATCGAAGGGTCCTGAAGCAGCGGTTCGAGCGGACCGAGACCGAACACCTCATCGAGCACTTCTTCGCTGATCTGCTGCCGCTCCAGAGTGCTTAGCAACGTCGGCTCGCTCGAGATGAGGGAGATAACGGCCTGCCTGACTTCCGCTTTGACACGCTGATGGTCTATTGCGGCTAGGGCTTCGAGGTTGATCTTATCGAGGAGCTTGCGATGGAGCGTGAACTTAAGCTCCTGGAACTCCGGCTTGAGGGCAACCTTCTTGCCGCCGGCATTCTGGAGCAGCCGCTGTCCCCAGGTCAATTCTTGAGTGGGTGGGCGTTCGACATCGGTTGAAGTCATTTCCAGTTCTTAGCTCCAGGTTTTGCATCGACGGATTTGGTTTTGCTCAGCGCTATTGGCGCAAGAAATTTTTCCGGCATCGCCGGAATGGGCTTGGGATCGCCAGGTTCCAGCGGAAACCGGCTCTCCGGAGTCACGATCACAACCAGCTCCGTCTTCGACTTCACGACATCGCGGCTCTTGAACAGCGCCCCGAATATCGGAATATTCGCAAGTCCCGGAATCTTCGCCAGATTGGCCGAGACGCGATCGTCCAGCAGGCCCGCAATTACGAAGCTCTCGCCTTCCCGCAGCTCGATGTCGGTTTCCATCTTCCGGGTGGATAAAGCGGGAATGTTGAAGCCCGAAACCACGATGGCGTTGGCCATGTCGATGGCCGAGACTTCCGGCTTCACGTGCAATTTAATGGTGTTGTTGAGCGTCATCCGAGGAAGGAAATTCAGCCGAATTCCGAACTCTCGGAACACGATTGTAATCGCACCGGCGTTCGCGCCGCCCTGTACGATCGGGATCGGAAATTCGCCGCCAACCACGAAACTGGCTTCTTTGCCGTCGGTCGTCACGAGGTTCGGCTCGGCCAAAATCTGCAGCAATCCTTCGGTCTGCAAAGCGCGAATGGCCGCCGCGAGATTCAAGTCCGGACGGAAGGCGAAAATGTTGAGAGCGTCGGAAAGGGAAAATGTGGACGTGGTGCCGCCAAGATGGCTGCCGATGACGCCCTTCACCTCGCTCGGATTGCCACTCGCGAATTGACCGGTGGTGAGGCGTCCGGGCGTATTCGCCGCCCCAGTCGAGATCAGGTTAAGCCCAAAGGAAGTCGCGACGTTGCGATCCAACTCGGCGAACAGCACCTTGAGAACGATCTGCTTTTCTCCTTTCGGAGGGATCACGTCCAGATTGCTGACGACGCTTTTCGAGAGCGGCGTTGCGAGCGCCACCGCGCGATCCGCCACGGCTTGCGAACTCACGCGACCGATCAGCGAAAGTGCATCGCGCGAGGACCGTACATCAATCGATTCATTCGGGAACGTGTCTTTCATCAACTGCCGGATGGATTCCAGGTTCGCGTTCACGTTCACGGGCCGGACGATCCGTTGCCCGCTTTTAAGCCAAACCACGATGGTGGCGAGACCCGGCCCCTTCGCATTAAGCAGAATTTCGCGGCTGGTAACTGCTACTGGGTCCACTACCTCCGGGCTGCTCGTGAGAACGCGGACGACGTCCGCCGGGTAGTCGAGGACGGCTCCTTCCCCCACGGTTAGAGTAAGGCTTTCAGCGCCCGAAACGATCAAGCTGAAAATCGCGGCCAAACAGATGGCTTTCGTAATCATCGGGTTGGATCCAGACCTACCGTTTCGACTGTCTTCAGATTGCCTCGAATAATCACGATTTGATCGGACGGTGCGGCCGGTTCGACAGGCGCCAGTGGAGCGGCTGCAATGACCCTCGGCGCGTGGACCCGTTTCACCTTTGCGACAGGCTTGGGCGCCTCCGCGGAACTCTCTTTATGAAAACCGTATAGCTCATTCAGTTCGCTGCCCGGCGTTGTTTCATGCTTGTGGTCGCTGCTGTTGCGGAGGACCAATTGAATATGGCCTTCCGAGTTGGCGAGCGTGAGAATCTCGGCTTGCGCGGGTGAAACCTCAAGGGTCACGACCGGCGTGATGATCGATTGGTGCTTCG
>JALYXS010000332.1 GCA_030946965.1 Acidobacteriota bacterium | reverse complement strand
GCGTCTTGCCATGCAGCGACCCCGGCAGGTATTGCGTGAATTCCAAGAAGCCTAATTGCTGGCCCGAAGGACTCTTGATGCCGCAGCTCTTGTTGCCATCGCGGCCAGGATTGATGGGACCCGGCTTCAGCCCACGCTCTTCGAACATCTTGTGCAACTTCTCGACATCGTCCGTAACGAACGCGACGTGCTGCATCCGGTAAGTGGCATCCGGCTTCAGATTCGGATAGATCTCCACGAATTGGTTGTCGTTCACCTTGTAATACTGCAGCATAAGGTTGTTGCCATCCGGCATCTTGAGATCGAAGGGCATTTCGTATCCGAGCACGCCGGTGTAGAAGGCCTGCGCTTTGGCGATATCGCTCACGCGTACTCCGGCGTGGGCTAATCCGAGCAGCGGCAAATCCTCCGCAAACACGATGCACTGAAGCAGGAGCAGACTAAGAACCGTTCGCATAATTGTCTTATCTTATAAAAATACCGTTACATGCGAGAGACTTGAAATCCCGCATAGGCCTGTGCGCGGATTGCCGATGGCGAAGAGAAGTTGTATCCGACCGGAGTGCGACTTTCCATCTCTGCGAGCGGTCGTTCGCGGACGCGCGATTCCCGAAATATCCGCAACTTCCGGTGCTGCAATGCGCCGGTTATGAGCCGCGCGAATTCGATCATTTGGGCAAATCCAGCGCATAGGGGCGCCCCGGTTTACGGCTCGAAGCTTGTTTGGGTTCCGGGGGCAGCGCCTCTAAAGCACTCAAGTACTCCTCCAGCGTGGCGTCCAGTCGCTGGTGCATGAAAGTCTGAAACGGTTTAAGGTCGTCTCGCATGGAGGCATGCTCAAGCGTGTCGAGATACGTTTTTCGATCTTCGGGGCGGACCGCAACGGGCGGGTACCCCTCGCGGAGCAAAAGCAGGTTCATCAACAGCCTTGCCGCGCGCCCGTTGCCGTCGGCGAAAGGGTGAATTGCCACTAATCGGAAATGCGCGTCAAAGCTGGCCGCCGGCATGGGGTGGACTTTTCCCAGCCATTCACCATACTCCCGCATCAATTGGGGAATTTTCACCGAGTTTGGAAAAACTGCGGGAGAACCGGCGATACGGCGGGGAAGCGTGCTGTAGATGCCCCCGATTTCAGGCTGGCTGCGGGCGACAATGCGCCGATGCAGTTCGCGCACGGTCGTTTCATCCAGGGGCGCGTCCTTCGCCAGCCCGCGCATCCACAATACGGCGTTGTAATGATCGACGGCCTCGAGATGATCGCGCAGAGGTTTGCCGCCCACGGTAATGCCGTGTTCGATAAGCTCCGCCGTTTCGCGCAATGTCAGCGTGTTGCCTTCGATGGCGTTCGAAGTAAAGGTTAGATCCACGTCATAGGATTTTTGCAAGGCAGACAACGCCGCTTGCGAAACCGGGCGCAACGCGTCGAGCCGTTCCTTTTTGGCGTCGATAGCGGCTAAGAGCTTATTCATGCGTGCCGAAAGCCAGCGGATAGTGAAGCGTGTTCATCAACCACTCGCGATTGTCGCGGACATCCATCGTGAGGCGTTCGCACAGCATATCCCTTTGCGAGAACAGCCGGTATCCTCCGCTATCGCGCAGATATCCTTTGGCTTTTTCCGGGCGCCGGTCCTCGTCCATCGTGCGATAGCGATCGCGGTTGTCGAGCAACGCTTTCACTAGAAACGGCATCACGACGGAATAATCTCCCTGCATGCTTTCGGTCGACTGCAGGTAGGTGTCCTTATCCACTTTGCCCCATGTAACGGCCTCCCCCGGAGGGCACGAAGAAAGCGATCCGTCCGTCACCGGCGCACTGACAATCTGGACGTCAAATTCATAGCCGCGAACGCCGGGAATGCCCAGAACCTGGCCCAAGGCCGGCTCCGGCTGCAAGTTATAATTCTTCGGAACGCCGCCGCCCAGGATGAGCGTGGCAAGCGCGTGGACCGGATTTTCAAAGAGTCCCCAACGATGATACGCGCACGCTTCGAACACCTCCGCATGCAAATCGAGGTCGAATCCATACTCCGGAATCAGACCGGCCTGGCGCATTGCCCAGAGCTTCATCGAGTTCAAGAAGACGCTGCCGTCGGCGGGCGCGCCTACAAAAATGGGAATCGCCAGGCGATGGCACGCCGCCAATAACCCGGTAGACACGCCATTCTGCTTCTCCTGCGCATCGTAAAAAGCGCCCAGAAGAAATCGCAGCTCCGTGCCGGTCATCTTCTTTTGGAATTCGGGACGGGAAAGGCAGGCGCTCAAAAAACGGTCCTGATCGAGCAGCACGCCCTCATCGAACGCCATGTCGGTGACGCGAATGGTTTTCTCGTCGCGCAACGCGGCGTCGTCGCCGTGAATCGGCACCTCGTGGATCGGGCCGCTTCGGTACGCGTCCAGGCTGCGATGCCCATCGTGATAGCAGACCGCGTCCGTCGTGCTGAGATACGCAACCCAACCCGTTTCGAGCAGTGGGATGAGCCATGCCAAATGCTGCCCGGAGACGGTGACCGGGCCCGAGATCGAGAGAGTCAGGGGGCACCCCATGCCGATGGCGCGATCGAGAATGGAATAGATGCGGCGTAGATAAGCACCGCCGAAAGCCGGAAGGCAGTGCGTAAATATTTCGTCAAGGGTATGGCATTCGTCCACGCGACGGACGTGAACAGTGCGTCGATGATCGGGCAATTGTCCGGGCAATCGTCAATGTTATACGATTGTACGGAGAAAGTTCACCCGGGGCGCAACGCACGCCCCGGTTCAGCCAATAACTACAGCTTGCCCAGTAGCAAAAGGATTACTAAGATCAAGACCACCAAACCCAAGCCGCCGCTCGGACCGTAGCCCCAACTATTGCTGTATCCCCAAGTTGGGAGCGAACCGATCAGCATCAAAATCAAAATGATCAATAGAATCGTGCCTAACATTTTCTAAGTCTCCTCCTGTCGATGTGCATTAGCAATTCAAATTCCTAAACTCAGTTACAGGCGCTTAACACGAATGTGCTTGAACTCCGTCCAATGCCCCGGCCGGTGCGCCTGAAGCTCAAGGCTGCCATCTTCAAGATTATCCAGCTTGCCGTACTCGAGCACAGTATCGCCGTTGATTCGCACCAGGCAATCTTTCCCTTGCACAATCAACTGCATCGGGTACCATTGCTCATCCTCGATTCGCGGATAAGCCGCGCGCTTGAAATAGTAGAGCGAACCGGTCGGATAGTGCGCGCCTTCCACGTTATGCAATTGGATTTCGTAGTGGCGGCCCTTCAATCCTTCGCCCGCGGTTCGAAACAAAATCCCGCTGTTGTGTTCTTTACTGGCGCGGACGTAAAGCTGCATTTCGAAATCGCGAAACTTGTCTTTGGTCGCCAAATGCCCGGTTCCGTCGGCCCACAACACTTCACTTAATGGCTGAAATTGCGGTTTCCCTTCCGAGATAAACCACTTGTCGAAATCCGCGGGGGTCTCATAAAGCGTTTGCCACTTGTCTTTCGGAGGCAGTTCCTGAAGGCGCAAATTGCGAAACCGGATCGGGTACGAAAGACTCTGCAAACCCAGATAGCCTTCTCGCAGGCGATGCCTCAGCTCGGGAACGGTTTCGACGTTCAGGTCCTGAATCATCTCGCCGTTGGTCCAGACGCGTAGCGATGGCCAATCCATTACGATCCGGAAATCGTTCCACTCGCCCTTGTTCCGGACATTCACTTTCGAGGGGGCGACCAGCGGAAAAATCGAACCCATGGAGTTCGACGCGGGCTGATCCTCCTGCTGATGAAATATCTTCACCTCCAAGCCGGCCCATGTGGGGCGTCCGTGCTCCGGCGCATGCAAGTAAATTCCCGAATCCATCCACCCTTTGATAAAAAATTCGCCGCGAAAGTCGAAGTTTTCATACTGCGCGGCGGACCGCAGCCAAGTAGGGAAGCCCGCGCCTTCATGCACTACAATCGCGCCATCCTGCACATAAAAAGCGGATTCGGGGCCACTTTCAATGGTCCAGCCCTTCAACGTCTTGCCATCGAACAGCGGGGTGAATCCGCCGGTGGTTGCCGCCGCGAGCAAGGCGGAGCTGGCGGGCAGGGTTTTTAGGAACGCGCGGCGAACCATGTCAGAACCCGATCCTATCACGAGTACAGGCTGCCTGCCTGAATCAGCGCACCTCAACTTTTACTGGGAGCACGTGCGTAATTTCGTAATTCCGGTGATCCTTATTTCTCTCCATCGGCTGTATGTGACCCTCTGTATCCGTACCACGCGCCATGAGA
>JALYXS010000329.1 GCA_030946965.1 Acidobacteriota bacterium | reverse complement strand
CCACCTCCCCTCCCACGGAAATTGCGGTACCGCTGCCTTGCGGCCGAGGCAAAAAGGTGCGGTTCACTTCTTCGGCAAAGGTCAGAACGCGCTCGGAATCGTCCGGTCCAAAGGGAGACGCGTTGATGACAATTTCACGCCGTCCGCTCCCCGCGGCCTGCATGCGGCCAATCAGGAACGCCTTCGGGAATAGCGCGCTCGCGGCCGCGGCCGCGGGGGCTACGTGCATCAGCAGAGGCTGCGACTCCAAGCCGTCTACCGCAAGATAGTAAGTCGAATTATGGATGGGGTCCCGCTCAAGCGATCCGAAGTACGGCCGGATGCTCTCCATTTTCAATTGCGCGGCGCGGCCGGCCAGCCGGTTCCGCAAATCGTCGTTCAGCGGTTTGCCGTCGGCATGCTCGAAAATCAAGCTCGCTAGCTGTGCCGCCTCGCCGGTTCGTAAAGGTAGATCGAATAGCGCGGGTGTCACTTTCTTATAGTTGTAAACTTTTCAGATACTCGCGGAAAGGGCCACCCAGGTCGTGCCGCTGCAATGCGAACTCGACCGTCGCTTTTAAGAAACCCATCTTGTCGCCCGCATCGTATCGTTTTCCTTCAAATCGATACGCGTAAATCGGGCGGCTGCGCAACAGATGCTTGAGCCCATCGGTCAATTGAATCTCAGATCCCGACCCGGGCTCGATTCTCGAAAGTGAATCGAAGACGTCGGGAGTTAAAACATAGCGTCCGACAATCGCCAGATTCGATGGCGCCTCCGACGCCTTGGGTTTTTCCACCAGATCGCGAATGCGGAACACGCGATCCTTACTGCCATTGTGCGAAATCGGCTCCGCGTCCACCACTCCATAGGACGACGTCGCCTCATGCGGCACTTCCATCACGGCTAGCACCGGCGCCGAGAAGAATTCGTAAATGTCGAGAAGTTGCCGGACACAGGGCGTCTCGGCCTCGATTACGTCATCCGCCAACACGACGGCGAACGGCTCCGGGCCAACCAGATCGCGCGCGCGCAACACCGCGTGGCCCAAGCCGAGCGCTTCTTTCTGCCGGATATACGACACGTCGATAGCGGAAACGTTGCGCACGATCGAGAGCAGGTCTTTCTTGCCGCGCGATTCAAGCAGATGTTCGAGCTCGAAGCTGACATCGAAATGATCTTCGATGGAACTCTTGCCGCGGCCGGTGACGATAATAATGTTTTGAATGCCGGAGTGCATCGCCTCTTCGATGCCGTATTGAATAATTGGCTTATCCACCAGCGGCAACATTTCCTTAGGTTGCGCTTTGGTGGCGGGGAGAAATCGCGTTCCGAGTCCCGCGGCGGGGAACACGGCCTTTCGTACTTTCGCTGGCATCAGCTATAGTCTTGCACGCGAAGGTATCCAGGCCGGCTGAGTCACGGCATGAAACGAAACAGCAAATCTCGGATTTTCAGGTACCATTCCGATCCCAATTCATCGGGAAAGATAGGATTTTTACTCCATTCCGCAGATATTTCGTTGCCGGCCTGCAATAAGATGTCGATCGCCGCCGCCCGGGGATAACGCGCCGCCTCGATCGCTCTGGCGAGCGCCATGTCTTGCTCGGCGTTGCGGCGAACGACGCTTCGCAGCGCCAACGGACCGTTCCCGCGCGTATCCGGAATACCGGCGAGATAATCGGCAATCGGTCCCCAGGCAGCGGTATCGGAGCGCGCTTCAACAGGCGGAAGAGGGCCTCCGGTATACGCGATATTTCCGATTTGCGCCGGATCCGGCACGGTGGCCGCGACAACTCGCACCTCCATGGGAGCGACGATCCAACCGCCAGTCTTTAACAGGATCTCCAGCCGGACGCGCCGTACCAGCGTTTCGCGCGGAACCCAAACGTCAAGCAGATAGAGACGAGTAGTCTGATCCGCGACCCCGAGCTCCGCGTCCGGCATCACGCCGAAGCAGGGAAGTTGCGTGGGTTCGAGCGTATCGGGAATCCACCGGTCTCCGCTATGCACGAACTGTTCCTTATAGAGCGCGATGCGAAACAAATCGCCTGGATTCGTGACGACGTATAGAAAATAATTCGTGTTCGGCGGAGCGGTCACCGCGATTTGAAACGAAGTGTAAGCGTTGCGCGCGACGGCGGGCGATAGAATCTCGCGGGGATGCGAGCCGCGGTCAATGGCCAGGATGTTGCCGTACGGATCGAGCCGCTCAAATTCGGTGAAAACCTGGAGCGTTTGCGCTTCCATCGTGACGATCGTGGCGGCCCCGGCGAGCACAAGCGCGGCCAATCCCGTTTTCCAGCCCATGTCCTAAAATAGAACTTCATGAACAAGAGGGAGCGGCAATGGCGGTAATGCGTATCGGGATACTCACGGGGGGCGGCGACGTTCCTGGCCTCAATTCCGTAATCAAGACCGTGGTCTACCGAAGCAAGGAGATCGACTGCGAGGTCATCGGAATCCGGCGCGGATGGGAAGGTCTAACGCACGTCAACTTCGACGATCCGGCCAGCGTCAGCCGTTATATCCAGCCGCTCAATCGCGAAAATACCCGGACCATCGATCGCACCGGGGGCACCTATCTGCACAGCTCGCGCACCAATCCGACCAAGATGAAAAATTTGCCCGGCTTCCTGGCGGGCGCGAGTTTTGAGCAATCGCAAAAGACCAAGGACGGCGTCACTTCCATCGTCTATGACATGACGCCACAGGTGTTGAAGAATATCGAAAAGTTGAATCTCGATTACCTGGTTGCGATCGGCGGCGACGATACACTCAGCTACGCGGCGCATCTCGACCGGCAAGGCGTGAAGGTCATTGCGATTCCGAAGACGATGGATAACGATGTACGCAACACCGAATATTGCATCGGGTTTTCGACCGCCATCACGCGCGCCACCGAAGCTATCGAACGGCAGCGCACGACAGTTGGATCGCACGAGCGAATCGGAATTTTCCGCATCTTCGGGCGCGATGCGGGTTACACCGCGCTGTATACCGCGTACGTTACGTCGATGCGTTGCTGCATTCCGGAGTATAAGGTCAACCTCTCGAAATTGATCGATCTCCTGATGACCGATAAGCGCGCCACGCCCAGCAATTACGCCCTGATCGTGCTTTCCGAGGGCGCCGAATGGCAGGGTTATCAGGTCCGGGAAGTTGGCGAGGCTGACGCCTTCGGGCACCGCAAGAAGGCCAACGTTGGCGAGGACCTCAGCGACGAAATTAAAAAAGTCACCGGCGACGAGACCATCGTCAGCGACCTCACTTACGACTTGCGCAGCGGCAATCCGGACTTCGTCGATAAATTGGTGGCCTCGACGTTTGCGGGTATGGCCGTCGATTGCATCGAGCACGGCAAACACGGTCTGATGATGGCGCTTTGCGATGGGCGCTATTCGGCACAGCCGATTCCGGACCCGAAGCTTGGACCGCGCCGCGTGGATTTGGAGACCATGTACAACACCGATCGTTACCGCCCCAGCTACGCAAGCAAGATGGGACTTCCGATCTTCCTGACGCGCGCGTGAACCTTTTCCGGCGGCGCAAACCGGCGCTCACGCCCGAGCTGAAAGAAGAAATCCGGCGATCGTTTGACGAAGCGTCGCGCGACGACGAACACTTCCCGGCGACCATCGATCCACGCATTTATCACGTTCAGTTGATTCTGGACTTTTTCGGGGATCTCACGGGGAAACGCGTGCTTGACGTGGGTTGCGGCAAGGGGCGCTTCGCAAGAGTGCTGTTCGAAAAATTTCCGGCGGCCGGGATTTGGGGGCTGGATATTTCGGAAGAGATGCTGAAATACTTGCCGGCCGGTATTCACGCGCGCGCGGGGTCGATGACGGAGTTGCCCTTTCCCGACGGCCACTTCGACTATGCCTACGCGACCGAGTCGCTGGAGCATGCAGTCGAAATCGACGTGGCCGTGCATGAGATTTGCCGGGTGGTGAAGCCCGAGGGAAAAATCGTAATCATCGACAAAAACGCGGAGCACTTTGGGAAACTCAAAACACCGGCGTGGGAAAAGTGGTTTCGACGCGAGGAGTTGGAAAAGCTGCTTCGCCGGGATTGCCGCACGGTGGAGAGCCGCTTTATTTCCTACTGGGAAGACGTGGAACCGGACGGAATGTTCTTAGCCTGGCTTGCGCGGCGATAGAGCATCACTTCACCCAGCGCACAAAAGTGTAGCGGACCTCAAGCTGCCGTGGCCTACCCGTATCGGCTCGATTCGAGAGATCAACTCATTCTTGCGGTCGATCGGTATGCGGCGAACTGTTCGGGCGTTCAGTTCTGGAACCTCAGCCTCCGTTCGATCCGGCGCGTCATTGTCCTGATGTCGAGACGCTGACATTCGATCGTCGAGCGCGATTGCTCCGGCGCATTTTCGTTTTATGCGAGCGATCTTCGCGCGTTGTGCATTTTTTCCTTGACAATTTTTTGGAACAACCTTATATATGAATCACATTGCGATTTTTTTTATCGCAAAATTTGATGTTTTGGGAGAATCACTCGATGAAGAACGCAACCAAGAAAGCCGCCGCGAAGAAAAAAGCTGCTCCGAAGAAAAAAGGGAAGTAGCCGCGGCGTCCCGTAAGGGACAAACAAGTTTCACTTAACCGGCCCCGAGCTTTCGGGGCCTTTTTTTTGCCGCACGTTCAACCGCTACATCTTCCGCTTTCGCAGTTCATCCACCGACACCGCCAAAATAATCACCGCTCCGATAATCACCTGCTGCACGTAATTCGAAATGCTCAACAGATCGCTGCCGTTCGAGAGCAAGCCCATGATGAACGCGCCGATCAACGTTCCGACGACACTCCCCTCGCCTCCGTGAAGACTGCCGCCGCCAATCACCACTGCCGCGATCGCCTGCAATTCATACCCGTTGCCGGCCGTGGGCTGGCCCGTCATCAGGCGCGACGCTTCGATCATTCCGGATAATCCGGTAAGCATTCCACCGATCGCGTAAACCGCGGTGACATGGAACGCCACCGGAATTCCGGCGTATACCGCGGCGGCCGGGTTGCTTCCGATGGCGAACGCATAGCGGCCCAAACGGGTGCGCTCGAGAGTGAAGTGCATGGCCACGGCGCAGACGATCAAGAGCCAAAGAACAAAAGGGACCTTGAGGAGCGTTCCTTCGCCTAGGAAAGAAAACGCTTGCGGGATGCGATGCACCGGCAACCCATTCGAGACGATGAGCGTCAACCCGCGAAAGATGCCGAGCGTCCCGAGTGTAACGATGAACGGTGCGATTCTGAGGCGCGTGATCAACAGCCCGTTCACGAGTCCGCACGCAAGTCCCGTTAAAATCCCGATAGCGATTCCAACTGGAATCGGAAACCCGTGCTCCATCGCCATCGTTCCGAGAAGGCCGCCCATGGCGAGGATCGCGCCGACCGAAAGGTCGATGCCGCCGGAGATGATGATGATGGTCATGCCGAGCGCCATGATGTTGATCACCGCCGTCTGGCG
>JALYXS010000326.1 GCA_030946965.1 Acidobacteriota bacterium | reverse complement strand
GCGAAGTTCACCACGAACCGGAGCCGCCGCAGGAAAGCGTTGTCGAGGGCGCTTTTCATGTTCGTGGCGAGAATGGCGAGTCCGCGGTAGCTCTCCATGCGCTGCAGCAAGTAGTTGACTTCGATGTTGGCGTAACGGTCGTGACTATCCTTGATCTCGCTGCGCTTTCCGAACAAAGCGTCGGCTTCGTCGAAGAACAGGATCGCGCCGCCGTCTTCAGCGGCGTCAAAGAGGCGGCAAAGGTTCTTCTCGGTTTCGCCGATGTATTTGCTCACCACCGCCGAGAGATCGATCCGGTAGAGATTGAGGCGCAGATCGTTCGCGATCACCTCGGCGGCCATCGTTTTACCAGTGCCGCTGTCGCCCGAGAACAGCGCCGTGATCCCCATGCCGCGATTCATCTTTCGTCCAAAGCCCCACTCGCCGTATACTTTTCCACGCGCGGCTACCTGCGCGGCTACCTGATGCAACAGGTCCGTATCCTCGGCGCGCAGAACGATGTCCCCCCACGTCGCCTTCACGTCGAGACGTTGAGCCAGAAGGTCGAGACGGGGCCGCACGCTGGCGCGGCAGGCGTCCCAGAGGCGGCCGCTAACGACGGCTCGGTCCCCACCGGACTCGCCTAGGGCGGTGCGGGCGATTTCGTGAATGGCGGGCAGATTGAGATGGAACTGACCGGCAAGAAGCGCGGGCTGGCCATCCGCGGCGCCCCCCAGCGCCGTCGCCCACGCGGTCCGCTGCTCGGCGGCGGTCGGCTTCGCGACATCGATGGATATTGCCGATCGCCCGGCGCGCAGCCAGACTTCGCGCGTGGCCAGAAAGAAAAAGCCGTCGCTACGAGCCAGCAAGCGGCGGAGCGGGATCTGTGCGCTCTCGGCCGGCGTGTCGAGCTCTTGCGCGTCCAGGTAGAGCGCCACCGGGAGCAGCAGACTTTCCCGGCGCCACAGGCGAATCAGACTTTCCAGTTCGACGGATTGCGACGGCAACGATTCCGGACCGAGGCGGTACACGCGGCAACCGAATTCCTTCGCGGCTGCCTGTGCCACCAAATGCTTACTGGGCCCTTCCGGCCCGAGCAATTGGACTACGGGGAGCGGCGATCCGGCCTCTACCGTCCAATGGCGTACGATCTGTTCGACCGCCGGCTGCTGCGAATGCGGAACTTCCGCCGCTTCGCTGACATCGAGGGGCGCGAGTAAAGGCACCAGGCGATCATCGAGAAGGTTGAGACCCTTCAGATAATTCACGATGCGTTCATCGGCGCGCAGGGGACTGCTAGTCAGAGCTTGAGAGCCGGAATGGACGGGTTCAATCAGACGCCAGTAGCGCAAGGGCCGCTCAGGCGATACAACGTCCCACGCGGCGTCTTCGAAGAGGCTAAGCGCGAGCGCGAAGGTGGGATAGCAGCGGCTTGGGTCATCCTGTGCGCGCGCGCAGAGCGCGGCGGTCCGCGTGTCGAATTCCATTGCCGCGCAGAGCAACAGGACATCGCATTCGAAAGAGGAGAGATCGAGCCGCCGTTCCAACATGACGAGAGCGGGAGGCGGGTCCATGCGGGTTTTGATCGCGGCGAGTTCGGCGGCGGCGCGGGCAATGCGATCGTCCGAACCGCGATTCGAGCGTCCGGCCGGTTCCTGGCTACCGAGCCGTTCGAGGCGCAGCCGTAGCCATGCCAGCGCGCTCGAGAGATAGGCCGAATTCGCTTCGTGCCAAGCCGCCGCGCCGGTCATGTGATGATTACTCGCTGATTCTTGAAAACCGGTTTCGGCCCCGATCGATCGACCAGTAGGCTATCCGTGCCATCCACCCGCAAGCGCGCCGGATAGCTGCCCGGAATGGCGGGCGTGACCACAAACCGCAAGTGACCGGTGGGGGCGGGGATGAGCGTGGCCATGACTTCGCGACCGCCCAACGGCAAGGCCACGCGCTGTTCGGGCCGGGCTTCCGGGGTGCACGCCAGATTGATCGTGACGGTCCCACCGGTGGAAACCACATTGATCGGAAACGCGGTCGTGATCGCGGGCACGATGGCGAAGGGAAGTCCATTGGTCACGCGCACGTTCTCGTTCGGCGAGCCCTTGTTCTCCGTGATCTCGAGCGAAACGGTGTAGGTGCCAGCTAACCATTTTGCCGGAGTGTTGTCGATCACGACCTGAAGCTGATCCGCGGTCCCGCCCGGCTGCGGCGCTACGCGAATCGGACCGGGAAGGCGGACAGAATAAAACAGGACTTGGATATCGCCCGCAAGATGGCCGCCCGCGATCGTGACGGTGTCGCCAAGCTGCGCGCCAGGCTGGTTGCTTGGCGCGGTGATGGAGGTGATTTCCGCGAATGGCGGCTCCAGGCTGGCTTGCACGCTCACGCCCCGATCGTCCGGACCCCGCGTCAACACCGGGAGCGCCGCCCTTACGGGCCGAGTGCTTTCGATTAGAACTACGGATGCCTCATAGGCCACCGAAAGCCGGTACTGGGTTTGAAAACCGGTCCAGAGTTTCGAAATTTCTTCCACATTCAACGGCTGCAGAGTCAGGCGAACCCGCTCGATCTGAGCATAAAGATCGTTGTTCGGCAACGCGTTGCGAATATCGTCATTCAACAAGACGGCGTGATCGTGCAGCACGATCATCGCGCGGCCCAACAGCTCATGACTGAACGGCTGCGCAACGTCGTTGTCGCGGCCGTAAGCGGTGACCAAGTAATAAAGGTTCAGCGCGAGCGGGGGCATCGCCGTTTCATTGGCGGTCACGCGGCCGGGCATGTCCATGTTTCGCCAAGCGGCGTTCGGCAGCGCCTGATAAAGAAAGATATTCAGCTGATTCGCGTTGTTGCCGTTCGCGCGGGCGCGGTCCGGGGGCTGGGTCGTCACGGTCGTGTCGTTCAGATCGGCATCGGGAGTGACCCCGGCCGTCAACAGGTTCCGTAGCGCGGCCGTGACGGCCGCTATCGCGAGCGAATTACTCATGCGCTACCGCCATTGGAGCGTAGCTTGAGATACTCCTCGAGATTAGTGGGCGATTGCTTCGGAGCTGGCGTTCGCGCCGGCTGCGTTGGATTTACGGCGCGCACTTCAATCCGCCCGATGGTTACCTGGATCGTCGGGGCGGGTGGGGCCGGCGCGGGGGATTGCATAGGTGCGCCTGCCGATGTCGCACGGGTGGGCGTCCCCGGTTGTTCTTGATGCGGGAGACGAGCGATTCGCCGGGGCCGCGGGAGCTGCCGCGGGTTTGGCCGTTCGGATTTAGGTTGCAAATCCCACGCGGTGGTGGCTCGGTCGGCCGCGTGGCGTAGCGGCTGTCGCTCTATGTTCCAGGGCAGTTGCGGATAGGCCGGAGCATCGCGCGGCGCGGCAGGATGTTCAAAATCGGTGGCCCCCGAATTCCGCGCGATCTGTCCGACCCGCGCGATCTGTGCAGGAGGGTTGACGTCTGGCAAAGCCTTTCGGGGAGCCGCAGCCGGCCTGGGACGCCGCTCGACTTCTTCCACCGGTTCGCGATAGCTTTCACCCGATTCGGCGTCGACTGGCGCCTTTGCCGGCTCGATTCCCGAACGGCGCTCCGGAAGCGCGTCGCGTCGAGGCCATTCTGACTTCTCGCGCGACAGTGGCGCCATTGCCGGAGCGATTTCCGGAGTGATTCCCGGAGTGATTCCCGGAGCGGTTACCGGGTTTG
>JALYXS010000312.1 GCA_030946965.1 Acidobacteriota bacterium | reverse complement strand
GCCCCAGAGAAAAGAGCCATACCGGCAGACGGTGGCCGGTCCACGGCAGCCAGCCTAGCTGCAAGTCCTCGTTGCCACTTAGTAACGTTACCGCGGAAACCGCTATCCCCATCAGGCACAATATCCCTTCAAAAATGTAGCTATAAATCCGCAGCACGTTTCGCAAGACAACCACGCCGGTAAACCTCCTAAGAACGGGAAACCGTAAGTTTACCAGGGATCTGTTATCGGGGTTCCGGGGAGGCGGGCCTTGGCCTGATTTCCAGCTTGCGGACGATATCCGCCGCCGTTGCGATTCCGTTTATCTTTCCCTCCAATTCCCGGTAAATCGGATTTTGACGGAATATTTGCCCTTGGAAACGCTCCCTAATCAACCTATTGGTCTGCGCGATTTCCGACTCCAGCGCGGCGCACAACAACTTCCGGATAAACTCTACTTCTTCTCTGCTCATTTTTCGTCCTTGCCGCCGCATGCGGTATCTCCTCCATGGCCGCGCCATGGCCGCTTCCGCCATGGAAGCCGCGTAAGATAACCGTCTCGCGGTGAGTAAGTTTCACGTACCTTTTAAATCATAATTCGAATTGGAATAGCGGCGGCGCAATCCCGGCCTGTTTAGGCTAATACTTTGTACTGAAAATACTGGCTTATCTATGAGTCCCCTTTTTCCCTAAATTTCTGAGGCCAGTTTCAAGTATTCCTTTGAAACTACTAGTACTTTCCCGATTGGACACTGCCGTTATCGGTTGTATCCTCGGCGAACGGAGGCTTTCATGAACTACCGCTCGTCAATGATTCTTGCTGCTATCGTTTTATCTCCGGTGGCCGCCTTTGCTCAGGTCGACACGTCGTTTCAAGTGCGTTATCTATCCAACTTGACTGTCGGCGACTCGGTTATTAACATCACCAACACCGGAGCGAACTCGACTAAAGCATTTCCCACCGAAAACGGTAACCTGTGCGTGAATGTGTACACATTCTCTCCGGACGAGCAATTAGTCTCCTGCTGCGCCTGTACAGTGACCCCCAACGCGCTTGTTTCGCTCTCGGCTCGCACCGATCTGATTAGCAATACGCTCACCGCGGGCGTACCCACGTCGGTTGTCGTGAAGCTCCTGGCCACGGCGGGAAGCGGAAATGGAACGGCGTGCAGCGCGGCAACCGCGGGCGCGGGCGCGAACGCTCTATTTCCCGCCGGACCGGGAGGCAACCCGATCGTTTCCGGCCTTGCCGCGTGGGGCACTACCATCCACGCTCTTCCGGTGACGCCGGGGAGCCCCGCGACTACCTATGGTCTTACGGAGACCGCCTTTACGCCAGCCACTTTGAGTCCGGCGGAACTGTCGCGGATCACGACGCTGTGCGGGTTCATTCAGATAGACGGCAGCGGCTTCGGAATTTGTAAATCCTGCCGTCTGGGCGGTTTGGGCGGATCGCCTTCGGCTTTGTGACGGCAAAGCCGCTATTCATAGCGCAAGACTTCCGCCGGCGCAATGCGCGTGGCGGTCCTCGCCGGATAAAGTGTCGCCAAAAAACTGACCAGGATCGCCGCCCCAGCCACCCATAATCCATCCCACGGGCGCGGCTCGAACGGAACAAAGCTCAAGGCGTAAACCTGTTCATCCAAACGAATCCAGCGGTACCGGTCCGCAAAATAGCACAGGGTGTAACCCAATGTTAGACCGATACCGGTTCCCACGAAGCCGATCAGCAGTCCTTGAACCACGAAGATGCGGCGGATCTGCGCCCGGCGCGCGCCCATCGACATTAGTACGGCGATGTCCCGATATCGCTCCATCACCATCATCACCAAAACGATTAAAATATTGAGCGCGGCAACCATTTCGATCAGGCCGATGGTTATGGCGGTCACGGCCCGTTCCATCCGCAAAGCGTTTAGAATTTGACGATTCTGCTCCTGCCAGTTAGTCGCGGCGTAGCGCGGACCGGCAATCTTCTCGGCCTGCTTGCCAATCTCCGGCGCAAGATACAGATCGTCCACCTTCAACTCGATCGAATTCACGACGTCGCGCAGCGACAGGATCTTTTGCACGGCGGATAACGAGCTATAGGCCCAGTTATCGTCGAAATCGTAAAAGCCCGATTTGAAGATGCCCACCACGCGGAATCGCTGTTTGCCCGGTTCGGGGCCGAACGGCGTGAGGTTGCCTTGCGGACTGATTACGGTAACCAGGCTGTTCAGAAGCATTCCCGTATCCTGGGCGAGGCTCGATCCGAGAATGATGCCCGGGTACTTCTCCGAACCCGGCAACCGGTTGAGCGACCCCTGGTCGAGATGGCGGAGCGTCTCGCTGACGCGCAACTCGGCATCCGGCAAGATCCCCTTCAAAATCGCTCCTTTGCCCGATTGCGGACCGCTCAGGAACACCTGCCCATAAAGCACCGGCGCGGCGGCCACTACATGGGGAATTTTCTGAAATTTCGCGATCAGCTCGCGCCAATTCGCGATGCCCCGGCCCGGTTCCTTTTCGAGGATGTTCACGTGAGCCGTCGCCCCGAGCAGATTCCGTTGCAGCGTGTTGCGGAAGCCGTTATTGATCGCGAGCGAAATTACGAGCGCCATCACGCCCGCGGCAACGCCCAGGATCGATATCGCGGTGATAATCGAGATAACGGCTTCCTTGCGCCGCGCTTTCAAATAGCGGCCCGCAACGAAAAACTCGAAGCTCACTCTCCCATGACCTTGACGATCACCCGTTTGGGCCGCTGCCCGTCGAATTCCGCGTAATAGACCTGCTGCCAGGGGCCGAAATCGAGCTTGCCGTTCGTAACGGGCACGATCGTTTCGTGGTGTACCAGAAGGCTCTTCAGGTGCGCATCGCCGTTGGTTTCGCCGGTTCGATGATGGCGGTACTCGCGGCGGAATGGAGCTAGTTTTTCGAGCCACTCGTCGATATCGGAGATGAGCCCGTCTTCGGCGTCGTTCACCCAAATGCCCGCCGTGATGTGCATTGCCGATACCAGAATCATGCCTTCGCGAATGCCGCTTTTCTCGAGAGCGCTTTGCACCCGCGAAGTAATGTTGACGTACTCGCGGTGTTTGGCGGTGTTAAACGTCAGGTATTCGGTGTGGAACCGCATCATCCCAATAGATCGAGCGCCGCCTGAATTTCGCTCCTGGTGTGCAGATCGCCCGTTTCGGTGGTGACGGCAATCCCGCGCTCGTACATTTCGCGCGCCTCGTCCAACCGGTCCAGCTTCTCGAGCGCCTGCCCCCCGTGGAAATACGCGGCGGCATAGCGGGGATTATCGGACAACAATTTCCCGTACTCCTCGACCGCTCGCGCAAGGTCGCCCGTGTTGGCGTACTCCATCGCCAGGCCGTATCGCGAGAAACTGTCTAGAGGATTTTGCGCCGCCAGACTCTTCAGGATTTCCAAACGCTCGTTTGCCATGCTTGTGCTACTATACCCCCCAATGGCGTGCCCCTACTTCTATCCGACTGAAGCCATGGATGGGAAGCGCTGGCCGAGTCCGCCGCGTTTGCCGTTGGGAGATCCGTACGCGGGTATCTGCAAGGCGCGCGCGGAGCCGTATGTACCCGGCGAATCGGCCCTGCGCAATCTCTGCAATCAGGGTTACGCACGAGGCTCTTGCGCCGAGTTCCCGGTAGACGCTGGTCCGGACGCTATTCGCTTTGGTATCGCGCGCGACAGCGGCGGAATTGTGCGGATTGCCTTTATCGTCGAGCGCGATCATTTGCCGCACGGACACGGGGCGATCGAATATTCCCGCGAATTGGGGTGGCTCTTAACGGAACAGCTTCCGGCTTCACCCGCGGAAGAGATCCGGCGGAAGCAGACCGAAGCCTATTTAGAAAGCTTCCTGCGCCGAAAGCCCGCGTGACGCACCCCAAGCCGGTTCACGAATCCCTCTCCGAGTACTCCGAACTCGCTCTCCCCAACGACGCGAACGGGCTGGGTAACTTGCTCGGCGGTAAAGTCATGCACCTTGTCGATCTGGCGGGCGCCATGGCGGCGATGCGGCATTCACGCCACATGGTGGTTACCGCGTCCGTCGATCAGATGAACTTTCTGCGTCCCGTTCGCATCGGCCAATGGGTGCGTCTGCTGTCCTCGGTCAATCGCGTCTTCCGCACGTCCATGGAAGTCGGCGTGAAGGTCTTCGTCGAAGATTTGATCAGCGGTGAAGTGCAACACACCTCTTCCGCTTACCTCACGTTCGTGGCGATCGACCGGGACGGCAGCCGCATTGAAATCCCGCAGGTCTATCCCGAAACGGAAGACGAAAAGCGCCGCTTCGCCAAAGCCGGTGAGCGCCGCGAATACCGGCTTTCTCAGCGGAAAAACTAGCAACCCGTGGCAGAATGTTAGTGAACCACGCGCGTTAGCAAGTGGTCCAAATGGGCTTCCGCCGCCCACTGCCGGCAGCCCGTGGCAAAAGTCCGGCAGGCTGAATGCCTGCCCCACCACGCTCTGCAAGTTGTTGAAGCCGAGTGGTGGCGCAGGCGGTTTCGCCTGCGTGTTCGGAATTCGTAGACTCTAGGGCTCGTCCTTATACATGTACTTGATATTGGGCTTGTAGAGCAGCAGATTCGGCCCTTCGGTGCGGTTCACTTTTAGGCACGTCTTGTCGTACCACTCGATGCATCCGTGCAGCGTTTCCCCATCCTTCAACACGAACACCATCGGCGTCTTGCCCTGCATCTGCTTGACGTAGTAAAAATTCTCCGCGTTGGTCTGGTCCGGCGGCACCGGTTTCTTCTGCACCTTGCGAGGAGAAACCATTTGCTCCTTTATCTCACTAAATGACGGACGAATAAGCTTTCGGTTCGCGGACTCCACGGGATTCCTTCCAGAATGAAATGAACGCGACGTTCCGGTTTAGGCGCCGGGCGGTTCGTTGGGAAATCGTTCTCTGGTAGATATTGATAACACACCGTGCCCACGCCCGCAACCCGAAAAATGGCCTAAAAATTGGAAACGGCAACCGCCGCTGAATTACTGGTGGCTCCGGCGATCGTCAGATTCACTGGCTGATCCCCGGTGTTTAGCGATGGCACCACAATATTGGCCTGCGCCAATCCGATAAAGCCAGGGGTTAATCCGACGTAATTAAGATTTGCGTTCGCCCCGCCGATGGTCGTCGAAAGGGAGGATGTCGCGTTCGAAATTCCCGGCGCAACGGCGCCCGTTTGAACGGAATTATTCAGCGGGCCCGTGCCCGTGAAGTACACCACGATCACGCTTCCCACCTTCGCCGGATTGCTCGGCGTGTTAAGACTGCCATCCTGATTCTGCGCGACGGCGCGGCCGTTTGCCGTAAAGATTCCTGGCGCCGCCAACTGCACGGCGAACGAGGTGGAAGCCGAAGAGCCGCCCGGTCCGGTCACCACCAAGGTCGCATTGCCGGGCGTGATTTCGTACGGCAACTGCGCGTTGATTTGATTTGTCCCAACATACACCAGCGGCGCGGCGATGCCGTTGACGGTCACGGAAATTCCGCCGAGCGAAGTCGGCAGTGGCGTGCCGGTCGCGCCAGCGGCGGAGGTCGCGAAATTGCTCCCAAAGATTGTAAACAGCGATCCGGGCGAAATCTGATTCGCCAGGAAACTGCCTCCGTTCGACACACCGCCGGAGTTAATCGCGGGCGGTGTCGTCGGAAATGCAAACTTAGCCACGAACGCGTCCGTACTCCCGCCGCCGTAAGCCGCTTGCACGGTCTGGCCCGTCACCGAAAAATTATTCGATGCCGTAATGCCGGTCACGAAGATGTTGCCGGTTCCATCCACCGCCACGGCGCGGCCCGTCTCGTCGTTGCCGCCCCCCAGAAAAGTCGAATAAAGCAGGACCTGTCCTTGTTGATCCAGCTTCACCACCACTACGTCGGACCCGCCTGCCCGCGTCTTCTGCTGCGCGTCCGCCGTTACCGGGAACTGGTCCGAATTGGTGCTGCCGGTAATGTAGACCTGCCCCGACCCATCGACCGCAATCCCGTTCGCGAAATCGTCTCCATGCGAGCCGATGTAAGTCGAGTAAGCCAGGCGGCTAATTCCGTTCGGCGTCGCGACGCCATTCGGCGAGATTTTCGTGACGAAGATGTCGGTCGCGCCGCCCTGATAGCTGGTCTGATACGATCCTTGAACCGTCGGGAAATCGTTCGAAGCGGTGCTCCCGGTTATATAAATATTGCCGCCGGAATCGAGAGCGATCGCTTGCGCGATATCGTTATCGCCCCCGCCAAGATACGAGGAAAATAGCAGCGTGGAACCGGAGGGATCCATCTTCGTGACAAAAGCGTCCGTATTGCCCGCGCGTGAAATCTGCCCCGCGTTGGAGAGCGGAAAGTTATTGGAATCGGTCGCGCCCGTCAGGTAAATGTTTCCAGCGGAATCGGCCGCGATCCCGTAGCCGCGGTCGTCCGCGCCGCCGCCGAAATAGGTGCCGAACCGCGCGACGCCCTGCGGATCGAACTTTGCCACGAATGCGTCGAAACCACCGGCATTGCCGTGCTGAAACGCTGTGTTGCTGGTTTGCAGATCGGTCGATGAGGTAGCGCCGGTTATATAAACGTTGCCTTGCGGATCGAGCGCCAGCGCCAGCGCGCGGTCGTCTCCGCTGCCGCCAAAATATGTCGAGAATACCAATTGGTTAGTAACCGGGTTCACGCGCAACACGAACCCGTCGTTCCCTCCCGCGTTGCCCTTCTGAAACGCGCCTGCCGGATTCGGAAAATCGGGAGACGTAGTTCGCCCCGCGACGAAGATGTTGCCACTGGAGTCGACCCCGATGGCGTTCGCAACGTCGTCGCCGTTTCCGCCGAAACTTGCCTGATAAATAATCGCCGTGCCGGTTGGATTGATCTTGCGCACGAACGCGTCGTAATCTCCCCGGCTGGTCGAGTTTGTGCTGCCGGCCATATACGCGTTGCCTGCCGCATCGACGGCAATGGCATGACCTTCATCCGTGCCCGAACCGCCTAAGTAAGTCGCGTAGGAAAGCACCGGATCGACGATAAGCGGCGCCGATTTGTCGTATGCCCCTATCGCAAACGAAACGTCGCGGCGATTCACGACGAAGCGGCCGCCGACCTCCCGGCGCGCCCCCTCGATTTGCTGATAAACCAGCGGCTTCAGTTGGGTGATGCTGCCCGAGCCGGTCGAAAAAATCAGGTTGCCTTCGGGATCCTGGTGAATCTGCCGCGCGCCATGTTGCCCGAACGCGAACCGTAAATGAATGCGGCCCGGATTCGCGCCCGGCGCGACGATGAAGTCGTATTCTAGGCGCGTCTGGTTGCCGTAATAGACTAGATCGATCCCCGGATAAACGCCCGTCGCGCGAACGCGGGAATACGTCGGGATCTTAGTAAGCCAGCGCGCGGGATCGTTGCCGCGAAAATAATCCACGCGGCCCGGCAGCGGGTCCAAGGCTTCCAAAACCGGCGAAGAATTCGCGCCGGCCAAGCGCATCGAAATATCCGATTCCCCTCGCGCCTTCCGCAAAACGATTCGCGCCGACCGCGGCCCGATCTGTAGCGAATAGCCGCTGCCGTGCGCCAGATAACGCATGCTCGATTGGCTCTGGCCCACGTTTGGTTCGAAGCTCATCGGGAGGCGCCCATACGGAGCCGCGGCCAAACACGGTAAAAGGCAAAGAAAAGAGAATATAAAGGTAAAACGCAATTTCATGTACCCATTGTGGCAAACCTTTCAAGCCCATGAACCCGGCCAGAGTTATTATCTTGTTTATGAAGCTGCTCCCCCTTGCAATTCTTGTCATGTCCGTTCCGGCGTGGTTCCCCGCGTGGTGTCAAAATGAGCAGGATCTCGCGCAGGGTAAGGCCGTGTTCCGCGGCAATTGCGCCTTTTGCCACGGATTAACGGCAACCGGCGGCCGCGGCCCCAGCTTGATTTCCGCCAAGCTGGTGAATGGCGCAAGCGATACCGAAATCAAGAGCATCATCCTGAATGGCGTCCCGGGCACAACCATGCCTTCGTTCGACAGTATCGAAAAAGACGATCTCGATAAGTTGGTCCAATACATCCGTCATCTCGGCGGCTCGAACGTGAAGGCAACGGCGGTTGCCGGCGATCCGGCAATGGGCCGGAAAATATACGAGCGCAGTGGATGCGCCGGATGCCATCGCGTGGGCAACGAAGGCAGCATCTTCGGGCCGGATCTCACGCGCGTGGGCGGCGGCCGCTCCTCCGAATATATTCACGAATCCCTGCTCGACCCCTCCGCCGATATCCCGCCGGAATATGAAGGAGTCACCGTCGTTTCGAAAGACGGTAAGCGGACTACCGGAATGCGAGTCAACGAGGACACCTTCACCCTGCAACTCCGGCTGCGGAATCAAAAGTTCGTCATGTACGATAAGAGCCAGACGAAAGAAGTTATTCATGAAACTAAGTCCGTGATGCCATCCTACAAGTCGATGCCGCCCGCCGATATGCAAAACCTGCTGGCCTACTTGAACACGCTGCGCGGCAACCTTGTCACCGGCGCCGACGCGGTCAAGGCAAAAGGAATTCACTAATGCGAACGCTTGTCTTGTTTCTACTCCCGGCCGTTCTGCTGCCCGCGCAAACCAATGTTACTTACGACAGGTTAGTCAATGCTTTGAAGGAACAGCAGAACTGGCTGACTTACTGGGGAGATTATTCCGCGGTGCGCCATCGCGATCTCAAACAGATCGACACATCGAATGTGAAGAATCTTCGCCTGGAATGGCTGTTCCAGACCGGTGAGACCGGCGCATTCGAAACTGTCCCGCTGGTCGTCGACGGGGTCATGTACTTCACCGCGCCGCATGGCATCGCCTTTGCCGTCGATGCGCGTAGCGGCCGGCAGCTCTGGCAATATAAGCACGCGTTTCCCCCGGATCGCAAGGTTCCTGGTGGAGTGAATCGCGGTCTCGCGGCATTGGGCGACCGCCTGTTCATGGTTACGCCGGATTCTAATGTTGTCGCGCTCGATTCGAAAACCGGAAAGCTTATATGGCAGGCGGAGATGTCCGCTTGGAAACCGGGAACGCATTACGCCAGCCTCGCGCCACTAGTCGTTAGAGATAAAGTGATCGTGGGAATTTCAGGCGGCGAACAAGGTGTCCGTGGATTCATCGATGCCTACGACGCCGCTACCGGCAAGCGCGCCTGGCGCTTCTACACGGTCCCAGCTCCTGGTGAGCCGGGCGGTGAAACGTGGATGGGCGATTCGGGCATGCGCGGCGGCGCGCCCGCTTGGATGACGGGAACTTTCGACCCCAAGCTCAACACGCTCTATTGGGGCGTGGGCAATCCCGGCCCGGATCTCTACGGCGACGTTCGCAAGGGCGATAATCTCTATTCCTGCTCTCTCATCGCGCTCGATCCCGACACGGGAAAGTTGAAGTGGCATTTCCAGTTCACTCCGCACGATACCCACGATTGGGACGCGGCCGAGACGCCGATGTTGCTCGATCTCAATTGGAAAGGCCGCCCGCGCAAGCTTGTGGTGCAAGCCAACCGCAATGCGTTTTTTTATGTTCTAGATCGTGAGACTGGCGAATATCTCATGGGAAAGCCGTTCGCGCGCCAGACTTGGGCCAAGGAGATCGACAGCAAAGGGCGGCCCATCCCGATGCCGAACACCGAGCCCACGCCGGACGGAAACCGCCAGTGTCCCGGTCTGGCGGGCGCGGCCAACTGGATGGCGCCGTCGTACAACCCGGCGACGAAGTTATTCTATTTCGCCGTTCGCGAGCAATGCGATGTCTTCTATTCCGAACCGCCCCTCTACGTTCAGGGAAAGGCGTACTGGGGCAGCGTGTTTCGGGGAGCGACCGGCGAGAAAGAGTGGGGAATGTTGAAAGCGCTCGACCCGCTGACGGGCGAGACCAAGTGGGATTTCCGCTATTTCCGCGCGCCTTGGGCGGGAACGCTTTCAACGGCAGGCAACCTCATTTTCGCGGGCGACGAGGATGGATATTTGATGGCCTTCGACGCAGTATCCGGGAAAAATCTCTGGAAGATCAACACCGGTAACCGTCTGGTAACATCGCCGATCACTTACATGGTGGATGGACGCCAATACTTGACGATGCCCTCGGGCGGCGCCGTGCTTACTTTTGCTTTACCGGAGTAACATATTGGAGCGGTCCGCCCCGCCGGCGGATCTTCGAATCCCGTATGGGGCGGGCGAACACCAGTTCGGCGACCTGCGTTTGCCTACCGCACCAGGTCCGCACCCGCTTGCCATAGTGATCCACGGCGGCTTTTGGCGCGCTCGCTTCGACTTGCTGCACATGGGACATCTCTGCGCGGCCCTCGCCACAAAAGGTATCGCGACCTGGAACATCGAGTACCGGCGCATCGGCCACGCGGGCGGAGGTTGGCCGGGGACTTGCCAGGACGTGCTTCTCGCCGCGCGCTACGTGCGCGAACTGCCCGGGGAGTTTCAACCTCCAGTGGTTATCGGATATTCGGCGGGCGGACACTTGGCGCTTTGGCTTGCGGCTCAAGATCGCTCGCCGCGGGGCGTCGTGTCGCTCGCGGGCGTGGCGGATCTGCAGCTTGCGTGGGACATGCAATTGAGCGATGGCGTCGTGCGCGATTTCCTTGGAGGTTTGCCGGAAGATTTCCCGGAGGCGTCGCCGGCACACTTGCCGATCCATGTTCCGCGGCGATTGCTTCACGGCGATGCGGATGAAAACGTTCCAATTGAAATCGCGCGCGCCTACGCCTGGGCGAAGCGCGCAAAGGGGGAGGATGTGGAGCTAATCGAATTGCCGGGCGCTACGCACTACGATCTCATCGATCCGGAATCGACCGTTTGGCCCGAGGTCGAGCGAACGATATTGGCGATCTCGCGAACAGTGACCTCCAGCTCGTCGTCGGTTGTATAAAAATGCGGCGCAATTCGAATGCCCGCACCCGGGCGGTAATCCGCCAGCACCTCGCGCCGCTCCAGTTCTTCGACTATCCGCTTGCCATCGGGAACGTCCAGCGTCACCGTTCCGCCGCGCCGGTTCGGATCGCGGAGACAGTTCACCCGCAAGCCCGCCGCATCCGCAAGGTCGATCAATCGTTGCGTTTGCCGCATCGATTTGGCGCGGATATTCTCAACGCCCGCTTCCAGCACAATCCGATAGCCGGAGCGCGCGGCATACAGCGCGGGAATATTCGGAGTTCCCGTCATGAAACGGTAAGCGTTGTCCGCGTATTCGATGGGGGCGGGTGCAAAAGCGAACGGATCCCGGTGCGCCATCCAACCCGTGGCCGTTGGTTGCAGCGTGTTCCAGAGGTCGCGCCGCACATAGAGGTAACCCGCTCCGGGCCCGCCACAGAGCCACTTTACCGAGCCGCCCGTCGCAAAATCGACACCTAGATCGCGCACGTTCACCGGCACCGTTCCGGCGGATTGATAAATGTCCGCGATCGCCATCGCGCCCACGCGGTGCGCTTTGTCCACGATGGATTTCTGATCCAGAACGCTCGACGTCCGGAACGCAACATGTGAAACGGAGACCAGGCGGGTTTCTTCGTCGATCGCGTCCAGAACACGTTCGAGCGGAACCTCCAAACCCTCCGCCGGAACGCTGACGACGCGCGCGCCCTGACGCTCCAGCCCGTTGTAGTGATAGTCGTTCGAAGGAAAGTTCAGCCCATCGGTAACTAGTTTGTTCCGCTTCTCCGACCAGTCGAAACAGGACGTGACAATCGACTGGCAGATAGAAACATTTTGCTGCATGCCGACCTCGCCCTCGCCCGCGCCGATGATGCGCC
>JALYXS010000274.1 GCA_030946965.1 Acidobacteriota bacterium | reverse complement strand
GGTAGAAGAGGCTGGATCGCCGGAGGAAGTTCCCCCAGGCTCTCCCGGGCCACCATCCAATAGACGGTATCGTTGCCTGGCGTGGGCGGAATCCGGAACACTCCCTCGGTTGCCGGAATCAAATACTCCCGATTCGCTTCAATTTTATTGTTGGCGCCCGCCTGGGGTGAAGGGTAGAGCCACATGTGCGCGCCGGTAGCGGTCTGATTGAGAACGTAAAGAAATCCAGGCGAGCTCGACCGGAAGCGAAACCGGATTTCGTCGTTTGCCGCGAACACGGTGCGCGGGTTCACGACCTGCCATTCGTCGCCCCGCGACCGCTCGATAACAACGTCCACCGCCGGCTTCGGCGGCGGCGGTTGCTGCGCGCGCGCGAGGCCCGGCCACAATCCCGCGCACAAAAAAGCCACGGTAATAGGGGCGGTTGGACGCATGAAGCCCGGCTACTGGTGCTTGAGGAGTATTTCGGTAACCACGCGGTTGTTATCCGCCAAGCTCGCATTCGCAACGTAAACGGCGGCTTCGCCATGCCCGGATTTATCGTCCCGGTCCATATCCTGGCGAACGATGCCCCGGCTTTTCAAGCGCTGGCGCATGCTCTCGACCTTATCGTTACTTAGATTCCCCGCAGACAATACCGGGCCGCCCGAGCCGCGGCCGCCATGTTCCTGACGAATCGAGCGGATCAGCTGTTCGAAATCCGGCTCGCGCTCGCGGGATAGCACGACGAATAATCTCTCCGCGCCCGGCACCGAATCGAATTCGAAATTCGTGTTTTGCGGAACCTGAACCGGCTCACCGGGCACAAGTTTCTTGTCGGCTTCCCCGGCTTCGGGAGAAGGGAAAAGCACATCCCAGGTTCCTTTGGGTCCGCGTTCGACGGCAACGTACAGATAGGAGCTGCTGTTGGCTTCAACTTTCAACCGGAAATGATCGTTCGAATAAAAGGTTTTTCCCGGATCGATTTCATCGAACCCATGCGACGCGTTCGGTTGAACTATGGTATACCTGAGCGCGAGGTACCGGGCGGGCGCCACCGGCGGAGTTTGGGGAGCCGAAGTAGCTTGAGGCGCTTGAACTTGCGGGGCTTGTGCTTGCTGCGCTTGGGAATTTCCAGGAACGTCCGGTTTAGGCCTGATTCGCCTGCCGGACTTTGCCGGTTTTTCCTGGTAAAACAACTGGCGCGCCGTCAACGGGGAGGTTGAATTTGAGGAAGCCGAATCCTGGGCTGCCACGGTAACGCTCGCCGCAGATAACAAAAACAGGAAACGGAATATCTTTGCCCTTCGAATGGAAACCATAAAAACGCCTGAGTAAAAATTTAGGCTTGATGTTATCAGAGAAACGTGATAAGCACAATACAATCCAGATCATAGTGTCATGGATCCCTGGTGCCTATCCATCAGCTTACTCAAGTTGTAAACCCGCCGATCTCGATTCCGCAGCAAATCGGGTACACACTCTACGATCAGTGTATGCGCCATTTCGTTAATTATTTAGGCCATGTCGGGATAGGCCTCGGGTATGACTCCTGCTGTGCGGCGGTTGCCATCCACACCCACGTTCAGTACGACGCGACAACCTTTGGCTCATCGATCATGTACGGTTCGTCGCGGTTGTACAAAGGTCTCGATCCGTCCGTTCCGGCGGGCCCGTCCGCCGCAGGGCCTTTCTCTAGTTCGGCCTTGCAAGAGCATGCTGAGCAATCCGCCATTCTGGCCGCACAGGGACAAGGGCTGACGTTTTGGCAAGACGGAGGCGGCAGATGCCACATTTACGTCGATTTCCACCCCTGTCCGAACTGTGTCCAGTGGCTGCAGGCGAGGCCCGAAAACTGGTGGGTGCATTACCTCACGAATCTTGCTGCACAACAAAACGCCTCCCGCGAAAAGAAAGAAAATCGCAAGGAGATGTACGGCTACGTCACGGAACCTCCCCGGAAGAAGCAAAAGGTTTAAGTGCTGTTCGAAATCCGGCTCGCGCTCGCGGGATAGCACGGCGAATAATCTCCCGAGTAAAAGTTTAGGCTTGATGTTATCGGGGAAACGTGATAAACACAATCCACTTGGCACTATTCAGAAAAGACTTCCGAGAGGACCGCGTGCAAAACAAAAGATCAATAAGGGCGTCTTTATTGGCCCTCATTTCCCTTGCCGGAGTGCATTCGGTTCTCCATGCGCAGATTGCACCCCAGGCGACGCCGCATGAGACAACCAAGAATGACAATCTGAGAATCGTCATTATCGAGGGGGACCAGTTTACCAATAACATCAAGAAGCGCACTACCCGGGAGCCGATTGTCGAAGTCCGGGACAAAGACGGCAAACGCGTTCCCGGCGCCGCCGTAGTGTTCCTGTTGCCGCAAGACGGAGCTGGCGGGACCTTCGCCAACGGAAGCAAGGTGCTCAATGTCATTACCGACCAGAACGGACGAGCGGTCGCCCGGACTCTGCGGCCAAACAATGTTGCCGGTTCCTTCAAAATCAGCGTCACTGCTTCTTTGAACGGGCAAATCGCAACGGCCGTGATTACTCAGACCAATGCGTTGATCGGGGCGGGCGCGGCTGGGGTGGCGGGCGCGGGCGCTGGAGCCGCGGGTGGTGGCGCACTCGGCGCAACAACCATTGCCGTGCTCGCCGGCGGAGTCGCGACAGCAGCCATTGTCACGGCCAAACTGCTCACGAATGGAAACGCTAAGAAGGCCCGCATCACAATAGGGCAGCCGACTCTTCCGTAACAGCCGCTCCCTATGAAGACTGGGCCGTTGAGCAAACCGCCCTGGCCTGCTCGACTACGTATTCGC
>JALYXS010000249.1 GCA_030946965.1 Acidobacteriota bacterium | reverse complement strand
GCTATAGGGGCTATCTTTCGCTCGAGTATGAGGAGCCGGAGACCGCGGAAGCCGCCGTGCCGAAATTGGCGGCCCTTTTACGCGCCGAAGTGCGGAAATGAAATCAGCCCCGCAGCGCGCTCAACGCAAACAACAGCGCGGCTCCGGCAAGCAACACCGCGATCTGCCCGATGGACCTCCTGAGATTCCGCTCCCTTTGCAATTCCGGCATCAAATTCGCGACCGCAATATAAAAAAAGCTCGCCGCCGTGACTGGCAACAGCGCCGACGTGAGCGCCTCGCTTTTCGATCCCGCAAGCAACACAATACACGCGCCCAAGACGGCGCTCGCCGTGGCTATCAAATTCAGCAGCACGGCGCGACGCCGCGGCAATCCACTGTAGATCAGCACGCCCACGTCGCCGATGTGATGCGGAACTTCGTGCAGCAGCACCGCGATAGTCGTCGCCAATCCGGCCGCTGCGCCGGCCGCGTACGCGGATGCCACGGCGACCCCGTCGATTAAACTGTGGATTGCCCCGCCCAGCAGAATATTTGCGGCGAGCGCGCGCCTCTGCCTCCCCGAATGGCCTTGAGATTCCAAACGGTTCCCGAACACTAGCGAAAGCGTTCGCTCCAGCAGGAAAAAACCAAAAAATCCGGCGAGCAACAATGCCGAGAACCGTCTTCCGGCGCCGAGCCGTTCGACCGCCTCGGGAAGCAAATGCGCCGCCGCTGCGCCCAACAGGGCGCCGGCCGCCAGACTCACCAGGTAAGGCAGCGCGCGGTGCATTCGCTTGCCCAATGCGAGCGTCAACATTCCCACTAAAGACGCGCAGGTTACCAGCAGGACGCTGGCGAGCGTGTAGAAGGTCCGTTGAGCGGTCAGATCCGGCAAGAATGCCTCTTACGCGGTAGGCTCGATACGCACCGTCGAGCGGGCGGCGGGCACGAACAACTCGTCTTTGTCGACCAGTTCGAACCGGCCGGTGAAGAAATTCTTGCCGCGCGCGGGCAACACGGTTTCCGCCAGAAACGAGTTTAAGTTCCGATGGGTAAACGTGATGAGCGCCACCGTTACCACGTTGTCCACAATATGGCTCGAGTCCTGCCAGTGATGGCCCAGTGTAGCTTGCGGCAATTCGCTAGCCGACGCGCGATGGGGAAACGCGACTGTCCCCAGCGCCGGATCGCCCACCGGAGCATAGTAAATCTGAAACGTGGTGTCTTGCGCGAGCGGCCGCGCATAGTTAGAACCAAGGCCCATGATGAATTGTGAGGATGCCGGCCATCGACGATTGGCATGCCGAACGCCGTCTCACCCGTCTGAAAAAGTTCAGGATAACGGAGTTGCGTGATGGTAGCCGGATCGAGACTGAGCATTACTTGAGTCATGAAGCTGCCGCGTCCCAACTTGTGCTCCGCCACGCCCATGAACCAGTTTGCCGAATAAAATTTATCGCCGCCGCGGGGACCGGATTGCCGCGTATCCACCAGGAACGCCTGGGCCATCGGCATGAAGTTCCAGGAGCCAAACCGCGGCATCGACATCGGCATGCGCCACGATTGCGGATTCATGCTGGCGCCGGATGCCTGGCTCATCAGCAACTCACCCGCCGCATTAGTCTCCATATTCATTTTCATATTCTTTCCATCCATGTCGTGCATAACGTGCATATCGTGCTGCCAGGCGCCGCATGGAATTGCCGTACCGTATAACAGTAGTAAAAAAGCCGTCTTGGAATACGCAGATTCTGGACCGGAACGAAGATGCCACGCCGTTTCCCTGCTCCGCGAGGAAGATGGATCGGCAGTAGCGTCTAAGCGCGGCCGGAACGAAGCCGCAAGCGCGAACGCGTGCCAAGAAGCGGGCGAAACGAAATCCTTTGCGGCATTTGCGAGCACAGGCTCCCGATGCGGGCAACTTTGGCCGGAGCTTTCACTCGGCGGCTGAGAACGGTCAAGACTGCCACGGTTTTGACGATGGATGTGAACACTCTGACTGAATATGAGCATCAGGCCGCAATACCAAACGCGAAATTCCTGTCCAGTTCAGTGCTGCCGCCATCTGGCCGCTATCCTGGGAGGACCACACAAAAGGAGGCGGTCATGCGGAGAAGCACGGAAGCATGGCGAAAAATTTAAAATCGAGAGTCCAGCACGATCACGTTTGGGAAATAGGAGATAGACGATATGAAAATTACGTTGCACAAAATCACGCGCCGTTGCGGCTCGTTGCTGTTGTTGGCAGTGGCCGCGGGGCTCGCCTTCGCAGCCGAGCCGGCGCCCGCAATGAGCAAAGCCGAAGTGAAACAGCTGATTGTCAAAGCAAGTACGCCCGAAGACCATCACCGGCTGGCCGCATATTTCACGCAGAAGGCCGACAAAATGGAGGCCGAGGCGGTTGAGCACGAAGAACTTGCCAAAGAGTACGCAAAGAACCCCGGGATCCATGAGATGAAGCACCCCATGTCGGGCAAGACCGCCGAGCACTGCAAGTACTTTGCCCAAGCGGCACGAAGCGCCGCGGCCCAGGATCGGGCTTTGGCGGCGGCTCACGAAAGCATGGCCACGAAGGCGCAAAAATAAGCTTCAGTACCTTCATCTAGGACTGTTGGACTCGCCGCGCCCCTGTTGCCGCGGCGTCGAACCGTTTAAGGCTGCGCCAAAGGCCCGTGGATCTCTCCTACCGCGTTGCCAAATTTACTCACCCTCGCAATACTGTAGAAACATGCCCCAACCCACTCACCATCCTGAAATGCCCTACCGCACCCTCGGCCAAACCGGCGAGTCCGTCTCAGCCATCGGGGTGGGCGGCTGGCATCTCGGCCTTAAGCACGTCGACCGCTCGCTCGCGATCCGCATTGTTCGCGCGGCCATCGATCGCGGCATCAACTTCATGGACAACTGTTGGGACTATAACGAGGGCATCAGCGAAATGCGCATGGGCGAGGCGCTCGGCGACGGCTACCGCAATAAAGTTTTTCTGATGACGAAAATCGACGGGCGTTCAAGACAGGAAGCCGCGAAACAGCTCGATCAATCTTTGAGACGTCTGAATACGGATTGCATCGATCTGGTTCAGCACCACGAGATTTTGCGCTACGAAGATCCGCATCGTATTTTCGACCCCGAAGGCGCGAACGCCGCTCTCGTCCAAGCGCGTCAAATGGGCAAGCTTCGCTACATCGGATTCACGGGCCACAAAGATCCGCGCATCCACCTCGAAATGCTCGAAGTTGCGACCGCGCGAGGCTTTCTCTTCGATACGGTTCAGATGCCGCTGAACGTGATGGACGCGCATTATCGCAGTTTCGGCAAGCTGGTCTTGCCTGAGCTTGTGAAGCAGAATATCGGCGTGCTCGCCATGAAAACGCTGGCGAACGGACACATTTTGAAATCGAACACGGTTTCCGCGATCGAGTGCTTGCATTACGCGCTCAACCTTCCAACATCCGTCGTGATTACCGGAATCGATACGATGGAAATTCTCGACCAGGCGTTTGAAGCGGCGCGGACGTTTCATCCAATGAGCGACGCCGAAGTAAATGCCCTTCTCGCGAGAACCGCCGAGACCGCATCGGCGGGCGATTTCGAGCTATTCAAGACGACCTCCATCTACGACGGCACGGCGCAGAATCCGTCGTGGCTCGGCGAAGAACCGCCTCGCGTCCAGCAAGTCATGCCAGCGTAGTTGTAACGTTGCCGGTGTTGCGCGCACTACCCGCCGCGCCTCATGC
>JALYXS010000241.1 GCA_030946965.1 Acidobacteriota bacterium | reverse complement strand
ATGCTGGGACTGATCTGAAGCGTCTCGACATCCACCCCGACAATAGAATTTACCGTATTGATCAATGAGATGGCATTCGCGCGCGCGGAAGCGGCCGCGCGCGCGGGTTGCACGATGTCGGTAATGTTCGGCGTGAGCTTCACGATCACCGGAATGCGCGAAACCTCGGTGACCCAGTTCGTGATGCGCTCGCAATACTCAGGCACCTGGCCCACTGCGCTGCCCATGCCGCGTTCGCTCATCCCATGCGGGCAGCCATAGTTGAGTTCCACGCCATCCGCGCCGGTATCCGCAATGCGCCGGATAATCTCGTGCCAGGCTTCCTTCTTCGATTGGACCATCGCGGATACGATCACGGCGCGGTCCGGCCATGCACGCTTGACCTCGGCGATCTCGCGAAGATTCACCTCAATCGGGCGATCGGAAATAAGCTCGACATTGTTGATGGCGAGCATCTTCTGCCCACCGAAGTGCCAAGCGCCATAGCGGTTCGACACGTTCAACACCGGGTCGCCAATCGTTTTCCAAACCGCTCCTCCCCAACCCGCTTCGAAAGCTTTATGAACTTGAGCCCCGGTGTTGGTGGGCGGCGCCGATGCAAGCCAGAACGGATTAGGGGATCGAATGCCCGCGAAGTCAATGCGTAAATCTGCCATCTGGAAGTTAGCCCCCGCCCAATTGCATCAGCCGGCGGTGAATCGATTGCGCCGCCATTTTCCCGTCCTGGACTCCCATCACCGTGGACGCAGCGCCCGTCGCGCGAATGCAATCGCCCCCGGCAAAGATTCCGGCAATGCTGGTTTCAAACGACGCGCTCACGCGGACTTTTCCATTTTCCATTTCGAGTCCAGGCCAAGCGGCGAGCGGCGGTCCTTTTTGTCCAATTGCTTTTACAATCTGGTCCGCTGGGATGGTGAACTCCGATCCCGAAACACTTTGGGGCGCGGGGCGGCCTGACGAATCCGGCGGGCCCAATTGCATGCGGATGCACTCGAGACCAATTGCCTCGCCGTGTTCCGCGATTACGCGTACCGGTTGCGTGAGAAAGCGAAACTCCACTCCTTCCCGCTTCACGAAGTCGTACTCATGCTCGTACGCGCTCATTTCGCGATCCGTGCGCCGGTAAACCATCGTGACCCGCCGGGCGCCCAATCTCTTCGCGACGGTGGCGCAGTCGATGGCCGTATTGCCCGCTCCGACTACCACGACATGACGACCGATCCTCATGTGGCGCGGCTTGCTTTTACTTTGTTCGATATATTCAAGGCCGTCTAGAATATGATCCTCGCCGGGAATACCCAAATCCGGAGTGGCTCCCAAGCCCACGCCGAGGAAGACGGCATCGAACCGCGATTGCAGGTCTTCAATCCCGAGATCGCGGCCGAACTCTACACCGGTTTGAATTTCGACGCCCATTCGCCGAATCGTTTCCACCTCGGCGAGCGCGGCTTCCACCGGCTCGCGCAACGCGATAATTCCGTATGTCGAGAGGCCCCCACCCATTGAGCGCTTTTCGAATATGGTTGCGGCATGTCCATGCCGGGCGAGTTCGCCCGCGCAAGATAACCCCGCCGGTCCCGCGCCAATCACCGCGATCTTTTTGCCTGTCGGCGGCCCCGCGCGTAAGATGTCGAGGTTCCGCGCGTTAACGAAATCCATTGCATATCGCTGCAGCCGGCCGATCATGATCGGATTGTGTTCGTGTCCAAGAACGCACGCCCCCTCGCAAAGCTCCTGGACCGGGCACACACGGGCACAGGTGGCGCCGAGCAGATTGCTCTCGAGAATCGTTCGCGCCGAGCCAAGCATATTGTCTGTTGAAATCTTCTTGATGAAGCGCGGAACGTCGATATGCGTCGGGCACGCGTGCGTGCATGGCGCGTCGTAACAGAAGAGGCACCGGTTCGATTCGACAATCGCCTCCCGTGGGGTAAGTGGCGGCAATTGCTCCGCCAGCGCAATTTCCGGGTCCAAGTTAAGTCACACCTTCCACTTCGACGTCCCTCGGACGCCGGCTTGTGGCGCGGACACTTGCGGTCGAGAATCTCGTCTCATGGGGCCACGGTTTTTCGACTCATCAAGACCACATACAGCGCGCCGGATACGGCGAAACCGAGGAACCATGCGTAATCGTAAAGCCATCGCATCCCGGGGACCACAAGTCCCATCAGCGCCACGAAAATTCCAAGGAATAGGCTGATCAGAGCGCACGGGTTCACTCCGTTGCGGTATTCGTAAGCGCCGCCGCGTTCATAAAGATCGTCCACTTGGAGCGTTCTTCCGCGGATCAAAAAATAGTCGGCGATCATGATTCCCGCCACGGGGCCCAATAGGCCAGAGTAGCCTACTAGCCATCCGAAGATATACGACGAGAAATCGCTGAGCAACTTCCACGGCATCATCAATACGCCGATCACACCCGTAATCATGCCGCCTGTCCGGAACGAGATGCGCTTCGGATTCAGGTTGGAGAAATCGTTTGAGGGCGATACCACGTTTGCCGCCACATTGGTGTTCAGCGTTGCGAGCAGGATCGCGATGAGCGCGACGAAAGCAGCCGCGGGTTGATGGAGACGTCCGATCAATACCACCGGGTCCCAAATCGCTTCGCCAAACAAAATCGCGGACGCGGAAGTCACGGCAACGCCGATGAACGAGTACAGAGTCATAGCCGTTGGAAGCCCCAAAGCCTGGCCGATCGCCTGGGCCCGTTGGCTCTTGGCGTACCGCGTGAAGTCCGGAATGTTGAGCGCGACCGTCGCCCAGAATCCAACCATCGCCGTCAGTGATGGAACGAAGAAGCGAAAAAATTCTACAGTCGTTTGAAACCTGCTCTTACCGCTCAAGACGGGACCGAGCCCGCCGGCTTTCGATGTAATCCACCAGAGCAGCAGGAGTCCCACGCCTAGCATAAAAGGCGCGCCGATGCCCTCGAGAACGCGAATGGTCTCAATGCCGCGCCAGATCACAGCCATGTTCAGCAACCAGAAGAAAAAGAAACAGACCCAGACGGAGCCTGGCGCCGCGCCCGCGGATGGCCAGACGATCGCTAGCAGCGAATGGATTGCTTGGCCCCCGATCCACGCCTGAATGCCGAACCATCCGCATGCAATCAGCGCGCGGAGAATGGCGGGTAGATTCGCGCCGCGTACGCCAAACGATGCGCGCGCGAGCACCGGAAACGGAATGCCGTACTTTGTCCCTGCATGTGCATTGAGTAGCATCGGCACGAGCACGATCAGGTTGCCCAAGAAGATAGTACCGATGGCCTGCCACCAATTCATCCCGCCCGCGATCAGTCCAGACGCGAGCATATATGTTGGAATGCACACGCTCATGGCGACCCAGAGAGATGCGTAACTGTAAATGCCCCAGGTGCGGCGCTCCAGGGGG
>JALYXS010000237.1 GCA_030946965.1 Acidobacteriota bacterium | reverse complement strand
GAGTAGGGCCAGATCGGAGCCAAGCCGATTCTGCCGCATTGAAGGACAACCCGAAGGCCCGGCCTCATATGCAAGCAGCGGCGGCGCTAGCGAGCTTCGAGCCAATTGTCTGCGAAGTAGTCGACTCGATTGTTACGGATAAATGACGAGTTATTCCGCGCGACCGGGAATCTGAGCGGGCAGCAAGGAAGCTGCGATCGGCGCTTAGGATTCCTCTTCAGTTCTCGGTGCTTCAGGTAGATCGCGATCAAGAGACTCGCGATATTTAACGCAGCCACGCAGGAACTGCGGCCAAGCTGGCACAGTTGGGAGCTTGGCAGCACCTTTTGGCAGGAGACCCCAAAGCTTTGGATGATGCCAACAGAGCTCGTGCCCCGAGCTGTCTCGGTGCTCGCGAATGGCAGCTCGGAGGCGCTGCACCTCCGAGATCAGCGCTGCGCGGTCCATTTTTTCGACGTCCTCATCCATAAGCATGTCTTCCCGAAATTAAGACGACAAGCACCAGCCCATGGCCAGTTCTTACAACCTCGGTTTCGGCGGTTGCACGATCACCCAGGACACCGTACCCTTGCGCCGGATCGTGCGGCGAAACACCTTGCTGCCCGAGGTGACGTACAGCGTATGCAGATCCGGGCCGCCGAACGCTACGCTCGATGGGTCCCCTGGTTGCGGCTTATTCAGTATGCCGACGATTCGCCCGATCGGGTCGCTGATTTGGATGCCAAGCTTGGTCGCGACATAGACGAACCCCTCGGTATCCACGGTCATTCCATCCGCGCCGCTCCGCAGCACGCCGGATTCGACTTCGTCCGGAATTTCGAGCCGGTGGAACGGAACCCCGTCCACCAGCGAACCGTCCGGCTGAATCAGAAAAGACCAAATCCACCTTCCCAGCGTGTCACTCACCATCAGGAATGACTGGTCGGGCGAGAAGCGAACACCGTTGGGAAGGTCAATCCCTTCGTAAACGACTCGCTTTTTTCCGCTGGCATCGATAAACCAGACTTGCTTGTTCGCGGAATCGGTGAAATAGATTTCGCGGCGAATGTTGATTGCCAAATCATTCGGCTGAACGCCTTCGGCGATCACGGATTCTTTTCCGTCCGGCGAATAGGCCACGATTCGTTTGCGGCCGTTCTGGGCCGCATACAGCCGGCCATCGGGTCCGAACATCAATCCGCCCGCGCCTCCGGTATCCTCCTTGAACACCGTGACCCGGCCATCCAATCCGATCTTATGAATCCGGTTGTTCGGCCGGTCGCTGAAAAACACGTTGCCTTCGGAGTCCACTGCGGGACCGTCGGCGAACTTGTAGCCTTCGCTCACCAGCTCCCAATTCTTGTCGGGATCGAGAATGTTGTTCGTCAGAAAATGCCGGGGCCCGTCTTTCGGCTTGGCGATCGGCGTGGGGTAGTCGCGCCAGAGCCACCGCAGCGCGTCCGGCAGGATCGCTGAGCCATGTTTACTGTTGTGGGCCTCGGTTCCGACCACCAGAGTGGTGTCATACCCGGCATCTTTGAGCGCCGCCGACAACTCGTAATTGCTATAAATATTCACATCCTTAGTTCCGTCCTGCAGGAAGACGCGCAGGGGCTTCGTCTCCATTTTGCGGACGAGCGAGGGATAGATGTGATCGCCGCGTAGGTTGGTGAAACCGCCGATGAAACTGAGCACGCGATGGAACCCGTCGGTACGGCTCCAGGCGGCGTTAAAAGAGGCATTCCCGCCGGAGCTCGATCCGGAAATCGCGCGATCGTTGGGATCGGAAGAGAGATTGTAAAGCTTGCCGACCTCGGGAAGGATTTCTTCCATCAGAAAGGTTGGAAACCTTGGCCCGACCGCATCGTATTCGTAACTGCGGTCAAAGCGCCCTTGCGTGTTTGGACCGGGCGGTGTCACGACGCCGGGATTGATAAACACCCCAATGGTCACAGGCATGTCGCCTTTCGCGATCAGGTTGTCGAAAACGATTCCAGTCTTGAAGGCGCCGGGTTCATTGATAAACGTCCCGCCATCCTGAAACACCATGGTGCAAGCGGGCTTCTCCGGCTTGTACTGCGCGGGAACGTAGACCCAGTAATCACGCTTGGTACCGGGATAGATCTTGCTGGTCCACTCGTATTTAGTGACTTTGCCTTGTGGAACGCCGGCATGCCGCGCGGAATCCGGTCCTGGGACGTACTCTTCGGCGGAGACGACCGGCGCTCGATAGGAAAGGCCAATGGCGAGAAGAAATGTCAGCTTGCGCATGTTTCGAGATTATAGCGGCGTTTATTTCCGGTGTGCTAATATCCGACAGTTTTGCGAGGTTTGGGTCACTTGAGGTGGATCGTATTTGCGAGTCTCCTGTTCCCGGCCCTGTGTCAGGCCGCGATCGTCTGCTCCGCTTGCCACCCCAGGGAGACAGCCCTCTATTTGAAGTCGCCGATGGGCAATTCGCTGGGACCGCCAGCTTCCGTCCCGCCGGGGCGAATCATCCATCGACGATCGGAGAGCGCCATCGGCGTCGCCATTCAGCCAGGGGCCAAAATGATTCACCGGCTCTCGGAAGGCGGCTTGACGGCGGCGTATACGATCGATTACCAGATCGGTGCGGGCATTCTCGCCCACAGCTACATCACGCGAGTGAACGGGTATCTGTTCCAATCTCCGGCTACGTGGTTCCGATCGTCCGGATGGGACGTTTCACCGGGATATGAACGCGCCCCAGCAATCGACTTCGACCGCCCGATTACGGAGACATGCCTTTTTTGCCATGCGGGCTCGGCGAAATTCCTGGGGGACGACGGGCGGCGGCTGGCCAGCCCAGAGTTGACCGGAATCACCTGCGAGCGCTGCCACGGGCCGTCCGAGGATCACGTCCGGCGCCCCTCGGCGAGCAACATCGTCAATCCGGCAAAGCTACCCGCGCGCGCTCGGGACAGCGTCTGCGAGCAATGCCATCTCGAAGGCGCGGTGCGCGTTTTGAACCCCGGAAAGAGATGGGGAGATTTCCATCCGGGGGAGAACTTCGAGCGGACTTGCGCAGTTTACGTGCTGAACGAAAATGGCCGCGAAGTCAAAGCCGTCAGCCAGTTCGAGCAGGTGGCGCAAAGCCAGTGCGCCTCGCGGAGTGGCGGCCGACTATGGTGTGGGACATGCCATCTACCGCACAGCCAGGCGACTAATCGCGGCCGTGAGATTCGCGGGATCTGCGTGTCCTGCCACGCCACGTTGTCCAAAAGGGATCACCCGAATGCTCAGCCGGAGTGCGGTAGCTGCCACATGCCTCGGCTTTCGAGCGAGTACGCGCATGTGGCTGTCACCGATCACCGAATCGTTCGCCTCGCTCAGAAGGAAATTGTGGAAACGGGACCGGTAAAACTGGCGGCGTGGGTCGAGCCGCCCAACGAATTTCGGCGGCGCGACTTGACCTTAGCCGGCTTAAAGCAGGGAACCCCCGCCATACGCCAGGAGGCTCTTCACCAGATCGAAACCATGCCAAACGCGCAACTGGCGGAAGATCCCGCCCTGCTCGCCGCCGCTTGCGATGCGATGCTCGAGCCACCTCGTCCGCGCGCCTTGGATCTCTGCCGCCAGTCGGCGGAGAAGCAGCCCGAAAGCGCGGATCGCGCGCTCGCTTTTGGTAAAGCGCTCGCACTGTCGAGCGACGCTTCCGGCGCCGAGCGGCAGTTCGCCAACGCAATTCGTCTCGATCCTTCGCTCAAGCGCGCGTACCTAGAGTTGTGGAGCCTGTACGACGGGCAGCATAGAATCCGCGAGATGCGCGAAACGGCCGAATCGTATCTAAACTGGAACCCGCGTAACATCCTGTTCCGGCGCCTGCAGGCGATGACCGGCAGAATAAAATTTGAGAGCTTGACAGCCGGTTTGAGAACTGTTCCACTTATCACAATCGCGTACGCTCGGATCTCCTTGTTCCGCGATCCGGCTTTCAACAGGGCAAGCGGTAGGTTTCTGGTTCTTAACCTGGGAGGGCGCAATGCAATTCACAAAGTTTATTCTGTTAGTCGCCTTCGCGGCTTTCAGTCTGCCTGCGCAGGAGGTTACCGCCGGCATCTACGGAACCGTGCAGGATTCGACATCCGCCGTTATTCCCGGTGCGGCGATCGTGCTGCACAACGTCGGTACCGGCCGCGACTATCAGACCGTATCCGATTCGTCGGGGGCTTACTCGCTCACATTTATTCCGATTGGCAACTATGAGGTGTCCGCTCAAGCGGTCGGCTTCAAGAAGGCAACCTTCACAACCTTCACGTTGATTGTGAATGACAAGCGGCGCGTCGATTTTAACCTGGAAGTTGGCCAAGTGACCGAAACGCTGACCGTAAACGCCGACTTGGCATTGGTCAACACGGCCAACGGTACCACCAGCGCCGTGGTCACGAACGAGCAACTGATCAATCTTCCATCCACTGCGCGAGGCGTACTGCCGTTCGCGTTGCTGATGCCCGGCGCCGTTTCCACCACTCCCACCAGCGCCACGGCCAACAATACGTCAGTCAACGGCATTCGCCCCACCCACAATGCGTGGATGCTGGATGGCGGCTACGACATCGACACTGGCGGGAATTGGGGCGTACTGCTGGCGCCGAATATGGAAATCGTCGAGGAAGTCCGGGCGATCCGCGGGAATTACAGCTCCGAGTTCGGCACCGGTGGTGGAAGCCAGTTCAACGCCATCACCAAGAGCGGCACCAACCAGATCCACGGGTCGGCTTACGAATTCTTACGCAATAGCGCGATGAACGCCCGCAGTTATTTTCAGCCTACGCTGCCAGTGCTTAAGAACAACGAGTACGGCTTCACGATCGGCGGACCGGTTGTCATTCCCAAACTGTATAACGGCCGGAACAGGACATTCTTCTTCGCGAATATCGATTGGAACCCGCTACGTTCCCAAACTCAGTTTCTCGATAAGTTGCCCGAAGCGGGTTACCGCAATGGAGATTTCAGCGGTCTGGGCAAAATCATCACCGACCCGCAAACGGGCGCTCCATTCCCGGGAAACATGATTCCCGCATCGCGCATCGACCCGAACGCCGCGATCTACGTCAAACAGTACCCCACGACCAACTTCCGGGACTCGATCGGCGACAACTACGCGGTCAACCAGCCGCAAATTCAGAACGTGCATCAGTACACGGCGCGCGTCGATCACAACTTCAGCGACAAGTACCGTCTGATGGGGCGGTGGACGGCCAACCACTCCGACAACAATTACTTCGTGGCAACCGAGCCCGGTTATAACTTCCTGAGGCGTGACGACATCGCCGATGTGAACCACCTGGTAATCGACCAGACATCTTCGCTCCGGTCCAACTTGATCAACGATTTCAATTTCGTGCGCGTTCACAACCGCCTGGAATACTTCCCCAATAGCTTGAATCCGGCATCGGGAATCAAGATCCCGCTCTACTTCCCGGTTACCTCCCAGAGTTATCCGCTGGCGAATCTGAATCTCTCGGCTATCCCCCAACGGGTGCCGGGTATCTCGCTGGTGAACTACTC
>JALYXS010000198.1 GCA_030946965.1 Acidobacteriota bacterium | reverse complement strand
GTCGTGAACCGTTCCGAGAATTGTGCCAGTGTCCACCTGTGCCTTCATCGTGAATGCCGTAGTGAACGCGAGGCTGACGAAAATCAAAGTGAAGAAAAATCTTCTAGACGTTCGCGCGATTAACATGTATTTACCCTCCCCATACCGGTTCAGCGCTGGTGCCCAAAACGCTATCACAACAAGCTTCAGAACGTCAAGCGCAGGGCTATTCTCGAGTGTGCCGGACAGAGCCGCGACCGTGAGGGAGCGTAGAATTGGCGTTACGCCCGTGATTTACCTGATCACCTTTGCCTGCTACGGACACCGCCTTCACGGCAGCGAGTCGGGGTCGGTCGATCCCAAGCACAATGTGCCTGGAATGCCGACCCTATCAGTGGATTCGGCGCGCTCAGCCGCCGCCAGTGAACGTATGGATCAGCCTCCCTATACCCTGGACGACATTCGTCGCGATGCCATATTGGAGGCGATTCAAGAAGTGTGTGCGCATCGTGGCTGGAGCTTGTTAGCGGCACACGTCCGAACCAATCATGTGCACACAGTGGTGGAATCGGAGGTTCCGCCGGAGCGAGTCATGAGCGACTTCAAAGTTTACGCCAGCCGACGTCTGAATCGGCTGAGGCTGGATGAAAAGAATAGGAAGCGATGGGCACGCCATGGCAGCACGCGATGGCTCTGGAGCCCAACACACGTTACGGCGGCCATTCAGTATGTAGTCGCCGAACAAGGCGCGCCGATGTCCGTGTACGAGTCACACGAACGACAATCGACCGCGTGGCATCGCTCCCTCACGGTCGCGGCTCTGTCTGGCGTACTTCGTCACGAGGGGTAAAACACACCGGAGCGCGCCTGTCAGCGTCCTCCCTATTGCCGGATGGAAGTTGGGGCGGAGAGTTCGGCCAGCCGGTCCAAATCGAATTCTTTATAAAGATCCAGGCAGAACAGATCGGGTGCGTTTTGATATTCGATGGGCTCGTCGAGTAGATATCGCAGTGAGGCGTGACCTTCGTGGAGGACGACTTCCCGGAACAGTCCCGGTTTTAGCGCGGTGGCAACAAGCGCAATTACCTGGCTCCGAAAGCCATTGGTTTCCAACCGGAACGATTGAGCCCCGGTCATGACGCGGGCTTGTGCCACTAAGGCGATTAGTTGCGCCGCCTCTAGTCCCAGCGGACGGTCGCCGGTCGTCGCGAGAAGCTGCGTGAAAGCCGAGGATCCGTGTTGCGGAACGGAATCGCCGGTAAAAAGCAAGTCGGCCGCAAGTACGCCCTCGCCGCGGTTGATCCGTTCCGATGCCAATGCGGCGGACGTCTTCTTGCCCTTATCGTCGAGGATGATAGTAACCTCCTTCACTGCCGCCTTATTTGTGGCTTTGAGCCAGACAGCCGTCGCACTCAGGCCATTGCTGAAGTCGAAACGACCCGAATAAGTTTCCAGACCTTTATTCTTGGTGTTAGTGAGCGCCCACGGACGCGCCTGCACATCCCTGTACCGGACAATTTCGCGCAGGCGCTCGCGGTTGCCCAATCCCCGCCGGTTTTCGACGGCAAGTTTCCGAGCCAAACCGAGAATGGTGAGATTGGCCGCGGGCAGCCCAACAATGAGTTCGTCATAAGACTTAACCTCGGAATCCACGCCGGCCTCGTTGATGATTTCCGGCAGGCGAAAGTGGCGCGAGAAAAATCGATGAGCCTGCAACCGGTTATCGATCTGATAATTATGCGTTGCGGGGTCCAGGTTCTCATGCCAAGCCAGGTTTTCCGTCTTTCCATAAAGATTGAAGAAGGGCCTTATGGCATCGAATACATATGGTTTGACCAGTGGCGCTCGAAAGCAGCAATCGTCTTCCGTGTTGTAGATCAGCAGCGTGGGCCGTGGGGCGCGCATGGCGGTTAAGTGCGAATAATCCTGGCCCACGAGCAGATCGGTGGCGTTCTGCTCGATATCGCCCGTATCGCCGGCACGTTCGAGTCGCGATCCTAGCGAAGAATAGCCCGCAACGGGTACGGACACGGCAACGCGCTCATCCAGTGCGCTCAAGACGATGGTCTGCCATCCACCGCCCGAGAGGCCGGTTACGCCAAGCCGCGAACGGTCCACGTTCGGGTGCCGATCGAGATAATCGAGACCCTTCCGCATGGCGAGATAGAACAGGCCCACGCCGTTCGCGCCCACCAAGTCGAGATGCGCCGCGAACCAGTGGCTGTTTTCCGCGTTCCCGAGTTCGCCATAGCCGAACCACTCCAAATTCAAAGCGACAATCCCATTGCGCGCAAGATTGATGCACCGCTTCTGCTTGTATTCCACCGACTTGCCCGCGGCGCCCACATGCCCGTTCACGTTCAGGATGGCGGGCATTCTCCCTTCGATCTTTTCCGGCTCATACAAGAGCGCAACTGCCTCGAACCCCGGGACGATCTCGTAACGTACCTTGTGAATGCTATAGCCCGAGCCGGATGGAATGGTCCCGAGGTCTTCCGCCTTCAACGGTGCATCGATCCATTCCCGCGGCCAGCCGTGGAAAACCACGTCGTCCAGAACGTGGCGGCGGATGCGTTTGCCCTCCGCGCTCCATTGGGCAGCCGATGACGGGGCCGCTAGCAGGGGAGCCTTACGGTCCAGGTATTCACGCAATTGGTACGCAACCACGTCCGGAGTCTGCAGCGCGGGTTCGAGCAACCGCTGCACCTGAAGCGCCGTCGTCTGCGCGGACAGCGCCGCGCAGAAGGCGAATAGCGGAAACAATCGGTTCATTCGTTCAGAATGAGTAGCGTAATCCGAGCTGCAGAATCCGCGGATCGGCCGCACCGGTGATCCGGCCGAAGATACTCGAATTGTACGAGGTGTTCGGATTGTTAAGGTTTACGCGGTTGAGAGAGTTGAAAAACTCCGCCCGGAACTCGACTTTATGGCGCTCCGAGTAAGGCATCGGAAAGCCTTTAAACAGGGAAAGATCGAGGTTTGCATAACCGGGCCCGACCTGGGTGTTACGACCCAATTTGCCGAACGTGCCCGGCGCATTGGGCGTGAACGCGGCCTTGCTGAACCATTGGGCAATCCTCGCTCCGCGCGGGCGGCCGCCGGGGAGATTCGGATCGCCGATGACATCCACCCGGTCATTGCCAATCCCGCTGAACGAGTTGTCGAAACCGGTGTTGATCGTCAACGGTCCGCCCGTTTGGAGAATCACAATGCCGTTGAGCTGCCACCCCGCCGCGACATAATGCAGCACGCCCGATTTGGGCCCCGGAAGCTGGTAATTGGACGACCCGGTAAACCTGGCTTTCCGGCTGAAATCGGAAATGCCGTAATCCTTATTGATGCTCCCGTACGGATAAGCTCCGAGGTCGCTTTCGAACGCGCTGCTGGAGGCCAGGTCCAGAGACTTCTGCCAGCTAAAACCGGCGAGGAATGTCAAGCCTCCGGAAAACCGCTTCTCGAGGCTCGCCACCAGCGCGTCGTAATTGGAATAGCCGTAGGTGCCGGCGAAAGTGAGTTGCGTAAATTGCGGAAAGGGACGCCGTGAGTTGGTGTTCGCGATAGTCGCGCCCGGTCCGTAAATTGCCGCGTTACGATCCGAGGCGTGGAACAGGTGGCGGCCGGCCGATCCCTGATAGGTCAGGCGCGCGATGAGGCTCTTGGGCAAGCTTTGCTCGAGCGTAACGTTCCACTGGTGAATGGTCGGGTAAGTGAACTTCGGGTCAAACGCCACGAGGAGGAAAGGTGTAGGAAAAATCTGCGAGGCCCCGATCGGGCGTGTCACCGGGAAAGGATTGTTCACGCCAACATAGGGATTCGAAAAACTCGGCGGGGCGGTAATATCCACGCGAACCGAATTGGGCGGCGAGGTAAGTTGGCGGTTGTAGCTCAGCCCGACCGGCTGATCGTGGAAGCGCCCATAACCGGCGCGCAGGCTCGTCTTGCCATTTCCGAACACGTCCCAGGCGATCCCGACGCGCGGATCGAAGATGCCGTATCGGGAAGGCACAACCGTATCGGGCACGCCGGGATCGCCACCGGCGAACACGCCCGGCGGCAGATTCGGGAACCGTTTGGAATGCTGTCCCGCCCGATACGCCGACAGGTCGAATTCGGAGACCTGGTGCGCAGGGACATCCGTAAATTCCAGGAACGGGTTCCAGCGCAAACCCAGGTTGAGGGTTACACGCCGGCTTACTTTGAAATTATCCTGAATGAAGGCGCCGTACAGATTGCGTACAAGGTTGTCGTACAAAGGCGATATCTGCGTGAACGCACTGGCCTTTCCATATAGGAAGTCGGCCAGGTTGTTGCCCGAAAAAAGCGCTCCGAAGCTCCAGGTCCCGTCGGAATTGAAGTCCTGGTCCAGAAGGCTTAGCTCGCGCGTGACATCCAGGCCGAAATCCACCTGATGCCGCCCGTGAATCCAGGTCCAGGAGTGCTGCAAGCTGTACTCGGTGCGCGCCACGCGGTACACGGCGTTTACGGCGTTGCCGAAGTAATTGTTTACGGAAAAGCGGAAGGTGTCGCCCTTCGACAGGATTGGCACATTGATACCCAGCGCCTTGTTCCCCGCGAAATTCTGGCCGGTCTGTACATTTAGCGTTCGGCTCAAGCTCAGCGTGGTATTGGTTATTAGCGCCGGAGTAACGGTGAATGTGTCCGCCAAGTTGAAGCTTTGACTGCCCCATCGCTTGTTT
>JALYXS010000188.1 GCA_030946965.1 Acidobacteriota bacterium | reverse complement strand
CGCGCCACCCAATCGTGTCCCGCCAATGTTTGATTGAGCAGTAGTGCTTCGACCTTCTCGAAATTCAGCGAATCGCCCGGCCCAAGCAGCCGCCGCGAAGCCGGACCCAATACTTTGCCCGACGCGGGTGTTTCTAATCCGGCGGCCATTCGCAAAAGCAGCTCCGCTCCCGCGCCGTCATCCGCAAGGATCCCAACGATCGAGCCGTCCGGCGCCGCCGCATCGAATGCAATGAAGGGACCGAGGCTGACTTTGTCAAAGCGAATCATGCGCGAGCACCTCAATCCATTGTCCGTTTTGTGTCCAACGCGCAACGGGCCGCATGTGCAGCAACGTGGCGGCTTGGTGCCCGGAAACTTCCGGCTCATATCCGTAATAGCGGCGGAGAAAATTCACCCAACCTGGACGATCGAGTAGATGCAAGGGGTCCCAGGCCGTCGAATAGAGAATGAGCACATCCGCATTTCTGTTTTCCAGGCCGGCGATATTCGCTCTGCTGAAATCCTTAACTTCACGCACTTTCATTCCCCGCGAGACGTATCCGAACTCCGGGCGGCGCAACGCCCCCGCGAGCGGAAACGACGTCGCGATGGTCGAATCCGGATATCGGGCCTGAACTAATTCGGCCGCTCTCTGATTCAGCGAAACAAACGTGGCGAACGCGAGATTATTTTCAAGCGGGAATGGATATAGAGGATTGATAAAATTCGCCAGCATGAGTGCCGGAAGGAGCACCAATTCGCCGGCGAGGCGAAGCTTCGGACTATACGCCGCGAACCCCACCGCAAAGGCAATATAAAGGATCGGCAAAACCGGGAGTAAATACCGTTCCAGAACGGCCCCGCCGAAGACCGTAACCAGCATCACGTGCGCGGCTGCAAAAAGAGCCGCGATCCGCCAACGGCGATCGCGAAAAAAGCGCGCGTGTCTCCACGCGTAGATTACGGCAACACTTCCGATCCAGTGAAACGTACCTATGAACAAGTAATAAAAGCGGCGCAACAGAGCCAGCGCGAGCCGTACCGGGTTGAGGGGGTAAAGCAGATTGTAATGGGTGAATTCGGAACTGCCGAACAAGTGGCCCGTCTGGCGCCAGAGCAACAAGAGCCAAGCCGCCAGAGGGAGAAGCGGCGTTGCGAACCAGATCGCCTCGCGATTGCGCCCTTCATAAAAGAGCCAGCCTCCCAGGACGATGGGGAGCACGATTCCGGTCTCCTTTACCATCACTAGAACGCAGCAAGCCGCGGCCGCCATTCCGGTTTTCTCCCGCAAGAACAGCAGCAGTGCAAGGCAAGTGAAAACCATTGCCGGCATATCGAGTTGCGCGAGCATCGATTGAGAAACGAAAAGGGGCGAGAGCAGAAGCAGCGCGACGGCGATGAATGCCGGCATCCCCGGCGCGCCTTTTGCCAACTCGATCGCCAGAAGAAAAGCCGCCAGCGCGCCCCCGGAAGCCAGCAGCAACATGGCGATACGCGTAGCGGGAACCGAGTACCCAGTCAGCGACCAGAACGCGGCGAGGTATGCCATAACGCCCGGCGGATGCACGTTGGGTACGGTTGTATAAGGAACCCAAGCGCCCGCGTGGAACAGGTCAAGCGATGCCGGCACGAACTGCCCCAACTCATCCCAGTAAAACGGGAGGCGCAGCAGCGGCGCATGAATCGGGAAAACGATGAGCGCCAGAAGCGCGAAGAGAAATACGCGGGATTGCATCCCGCCTTATTGCACGATTCCGGAACCCGCCTGCGGCTCAAGCTTGATTTCGCCGAAAGCCGTTTCGTACTGACTCACATTCTGTTGTAAGACATTGAGCAGCGCTTTGGCTTGCTGAGGGCTGACGTACACGCCCTGAAAATTCTGGATGGCGACATTCTCCGGAGATGTCTGGTTTACGATTCCGAATAGGAGAAAAAAATCCCAAAGGTTCACGCGAATCTGCACGCTGTTGGCGTAGCCTTCGCGATAATCGGGCGCTCTTTCCAATTGGATCTTCGGGGCGGGCTGGTTCATAGTCCATTTCATGGTCTACCAGCGGCTGAATTACGTCAAGGCTTCCATATTGACAATGGCTCCGTTCGCCGGACGAACGCCAGCCATTCCCGGGCAAACTCGTAGGAAGGCACCCAGCGGGCAGCCAGTTCTCCGGCCATTCGTCTGTCACAGCGGAAAATGACGGCGTGATGTAACCGAAAAATCCAGTTCCGAAAGGCCGCCGGCTTGCGGTCAGTAGACCTCTCATCCACGCCAGTATGAGCGGTTTCGTGGTCGCCGCGAGCGGACCACGATTGTGAGCGGATCCTTCGCGATCGTCACGGCGTTGCGGAAGCCGCGGAATCTTCGATACCAATCTGTTTCAACTGCACGGATTCGCGCGCGTTCTCTTTAATATCGAACGGCTGCCCCTTTTCTTCCAGGGGCTTCAGAAAATCCGCATCCAGATAAGCGCCCGCTTCCATGTCTTCCCACGCGAACACTTTGTAACCGCCCGGAGCGATGCCAGTCAGACGAAAGTGTCCGTTTTGATCCGTGGTGCTCGTCTTGTAACGATAGAGTTGATCGCGCTGGGACGGCTCGGGGATTAAGATGACGCTCGCGCCCCCGGCAGGCTGCTGCTTTGCGCCGGTTACAATGCCTTCGATTGAACCGCCGGCCGGGCTGAGGAGCACATCCAGCGCGCCTCCTCCGCCGTTAGTAAGATCAATGCGGGAATCGAGCACCTCGCGATCGCCGAAACGAATCGACTTCGGGTAAAAGCCGTCCGGTACGCCCAAGACTTTCACCGTATAGTTGCCGGGGCCAACATTCTGAAACGCGAAAGCGCCGTTTTCTCCTACCGCGGCGCCTTCCATCCCGTCACTTAGTCCGGCGTTCTCGGGCTGCAGATAAACGCGCGTTTGCGCCAGGTTAGCCGCCAGGTTGGGCGGCGTTTCGCTATCGACGCGCACCGTTCCCGAGATATTGCCGCCTGGAGCGAGGGTCAGGCGAATGCCGTCGACGTCCGCCGCGCCGGTCTCGATCGGGACGCGCGCGAAGTAGCGGACGCCTTCCCACTCGATTTCCGAACCCAGGATATACGACCCGGGCAGCACTCCCCGAATTTCGAAGTTGCCGCTTGCCTCGCGGACACGAACGGTCTTGCGAGTGAATTCGGCAAACGCATTTCGCGGCATCAGGTACACGGTGCCTGTGCGGCCAAGAGTGCCCCGCAATCGAACGGCGGGCATTTTCCGAAGCGTGAAATTGATACCGCTCATCTGCATTCCAGCTTTCACGTCGAGCGAGGCGGCGCTCTGAGGATCGGTCGTGCCAGGGTAGAAGGTCGGCGCGTAAACCTGTTCCGGCATATCGGCGCGAGCCACATTCGCGGTCCGGTCGACAATTCCGAATGGCTGACGGTAGAGCGCGGCTAAATAATACCGCCCGGGCGCGGCGCCGAAAATCCGATATTCGCCGAGATCGTTGGTCTGCGAAAAACCGGCGAGCGAGAGTTGCTTTCGCCCATTGCGGTAACCGGTCTTCAGCATCTGAACGCTCACGCCCGCTACAGGTTCAGAGTCTTCATCCACGATCACGCCGCTGAGCACTCCTTGGGGCGACAACCGCAGAACCACTTCCGTGAGACGCTGTCCGGGAGAGAGCGTGATGACCGTCCCTTGCCGGCCCGCAACGCGCGCTCCGTATTCTTGCCGCACGAAACCGTTGCGTTCGGCGAAAAGGCGGTAGCGGCCCGGATCGATATCTTTCATCGCAAACCGGCCAGCCGCGTCGCTGGTAGTTCCCAAGCCGGAACCTCGGTTGGATTCAACCAGGCGCAGAGTGATTTGCACTTTCTTAACGGGAGCGCCCGTGGCGGCATCGAGGACCTGCCCTTCCATGGTGCACTTCTCGGGCGGGGCATTTTGGGCGGGACGTTGAGAAAAAACAAGGCCCGCGAAAAATGGAAACAGCAAAAGTTCGCGCATGCAATTACCAGTCTAGAATCGCGCCATCGGGCACGCGCACCGTGGTCGAGTGAATCACTTCCTGCTGGAACGGATGTTTGCGCGCTTCATTCTCATTGATGTCGATGCCAAGTCCCGGCGCATCGCTCTTCAACCAGTAGCCGCTTTCGGTTTTCAAATCGTGATGCACCACATCCCAGCGCCAGGGAACGTCGCTAAGCATGTCTTCCTGAATCAGGAAATTCGGCGTGCTCAGGGCGAAGTGCAGCGCGGCGGCATTCGCCACCGGTCCAAGCGGATTGTGGGGCGCCACGCCCAAATAGTATGTTTCGGCCATCGCGGCAATCTTGCGCGCTTCCCACAACCCGCCGCAATGGCACAGATCCGGCTGAATAATGTGACACGCTTGCTTTTCAAACAGCGGGCGAAATTCGAAACGCGTCACCAATCGCTCGCCGGTGGCGATCGGCACGGGGCTTGCGCGGCGTACCTCGGCCATCGCGTCCACGTTCTCCGGCGGAACGGGTTCCTCGATGAAGTAAGGCCGGTAAGGCGCGAGCACGCGGCAGAATTCAATGGCGTTCGCCGGAAAATGCCGGCCGTGGCAATCGACCATGATGTCGATTCCCTCGCCCAGCGCGTCTCGCAAAGCGCCCATCAGCCGCTCGGCCAGACGATAGGCGGCGATGCCGTTCAAGCTCTCGGTCGGCGGCGTTATCAGGACTTTCACGGCGCCGTAGCCTTTAGCGACGACTTCCAGCGCGAGATCGACCATGGCCCGGGCATCGGCGCCGAGCTGCGTTTCATAGACCGCGCGCATGTCTCCGCCTCCCAGGTGCGTATACATGCGAACCTTATCGCGCACCGCTCCTCCGAGCAGTTGGTAAACCGGTTTTCCGGCCGCCTTCCCCGCGATATCCCAAAGCGCCTGCTCGATCCCGGAGACGGCGGACATGCCGATCACGCCAGGGCGGAAGAACGATTGGCGATACATTTTTTGGTACAGATGCTCGATGCGCGCGGGATCTTCGCCGATCAACATGGGCGCGAAATCTTCCACCGCTCCGGCTACGGCTCGAGTTTTCCACTCGAGCGACGCTTCCCCCCAACCCCAAAGTCCCGCCTGATCCGTCTCGACCTTTACGAAAACCCAATTCCGCATTTGGGCGTTGACGATCACGGTATCGATGGCGGCTATTTTCATTTGGGCTGACCGCTGGGTTGCCCGCTGTGCGAGCGCCAATCGTCCCAATCCTTCATCGTCGCCTTCACCATTCGGTCCGCGGCGGCATGCAGCCAACCGCGCTCTCTTTTCTCCAGATCGACGCTAATCGTTTTCGCGGCTTTCTTCGTCCCCAAATGAATGTTGGCGGTCTCAAAGCCCATCGCATGGAGCAAGCGCGTCTCATCGCGCTCTTTCGGCATGGCGGCTAATTCCACGCGCGAACAATCCGGCGCCAGCCGCCGCACGATCCACTTGCCTTTCAGCTTCACAAACGGATCGAGCGCGCGCACGGCGCGATCCATGATCTCCTGATAGCGCAAGCCCTGATCGGGATCGCCGCTTTTCGTTGTCCGGGCCCACACGCAAGCCGACGGCGCGAGAGACTTGGCCTCCCGGGCGACTTTGCCACCATGAAATTCCGCGATCGCGACGAAGCGCTCGCGTCCCAGACTCCCAAGGCCCGCAACCCGATGCACTACGCGGATATCCAATTTGCCGTCCGGCATCATGCGGCGCATACCGCGAACGGCGTTGGGCGGCACGCGCGTTTCCAGCGTGGCCAGCCTGTCCATCTTGCTCCAGAATTGCCCCGGATCGCGAAGCACGCTTGTCATCATCGACCGCAGCCACGGGTTATGCTCCGCCAGCACGAACGCCCGCCCGCCGCTCGCGAGGCCTTCCATGTAGCCCTTCAGAATGGCGTCGCAAGCTTCTTTCTTTTCCAATTGCAAATGCGAACCGGCGATCGCCAGGTGAGCACTGGCCGCGAGCCGCGTTAAGTCGAGGGTGTATGGGCCGGGATACGCCTCGTCGAAATCGTTGACTCCCCAGACCAGGCGGCCTTCGACGTCCCGCCACGTGCCGTAATTCTCCAAGTGCAGGTCGCCCACACCCAACACCTTTGGCGCTTTCGCGCACTCGGCGCAAACTTTGGGCCAGAGCTGCAACCACCGGTAGAACGTCGCTCTCAGGAATGGGAATGGCGCGGACGCCATGCTTTCGTGCTTGGTTGCCAGATCCGCCGGGATGAGCGTGATGCGCTTCCCGAGCCAATTTTCGTACGATTCCGTCGCCTTGCGAATGTCCATGCTACTCCACCAGTTTCGGCGTTAGCATCCACTTAAGAACGCCGTGCGGCTCGCCTCGAAAACCTTCGAGATCGATGCGGACCAGCGCGGCCTTTTTCATATCGACTTGCAGCGAAGGCGCGCCGAGCAGATAGCTCACCAGTTGGCCGAGCAGCGGCTCATGACCTGCGAGCAGCAACTGATCCGCGCTACGATACTCGCGGATCTCATCCCAAACCGCGCGGGGCGAACTGCTGGGGATGAGCGCATCGGTGCGGACCGGCGTGGAGATATGTTTCAGGGTTTTGGCCGCGATCTCGGCAGTCTGCGTGGCGCGAAGAAATGGGCTGGTGAGGATTGTGGACGGGCTGAGGCCGGCTTCGGCGGCGCGCTTCAGGACAGCCTCAAGTTTTTCGCGGCCCTCCTTGGTGAGAGCGCGGTCGGCATCGGAGAAGCCAGGCTTCTGATCTTCCGCGATTCCGTGTCTAAGGATATAAATTTGCACGGCTAACTGCTATCTACGCGAAGCTGCGGCCCTTAATGCCCACGTCCACGCGGTAAAGCGCGTTCGTCGTCGCCACGATCATTGCCTTTGAGGGTGTAAACGACAAACCCACAACTCCCGGTCCCGATACGAACAATTCGGGCTTGCGATCCTGGTTGATCCGCACGATTCCCTTCCGGCCAGCGACCGATGCGGCCACGTAGAGGTTCCCCACGCTATCGAAATCCATTCCTTGCGGACGGCCCAAGCCTCGATAAAACGTCTCCACATCGCCCTCATGCGAAATCCGATACACCGAATCGAAGCTCGACGTGGTTGGACCCGTAACGTACAAATACCGGTCGGGACCGTAAGCCAGGTGATAAGCCGAAATCGAAGGCTCCAGCGTCGCAAACACGAAAATCTGGCGGTTCGGGCTAATCTTGAAAATCGTCCCGCTTCGATCCCCGACGTAGAGATTGTTTTCCTCGTCGAAAGCGAGCCCCGTGGCCACGCCCATGCCCTCCACGTAGACCGACATGTTACCTGTCGGCGTCACCTGATAGATAATTCCGTCGAAGCGGCTCGATACGTAAAGCATCCCTTCCGCGTCGAAAATCAGCGCGCTGGCATTCATCATGTCGTTGATGAATGGCTTTATGTTGTAGTTAAGATCGATTTTGAAAACTGCCACGGGCACCTTCTGGCCGCGCGACCCGCTGAACGTGCTGTAGATGTTGCCGAACCGGTCGACCGCCGGGTTCGCCACTGGATGCAAGCTATCCGCAATTCCAATACCGATATCGCAGGTCCATGCCTGGCTCGATTGCTCGCCGCTTGCGACCACTAATTCGCCCGCCGATGCGCCATCCGGCACGCGAACGATCACGAACGAATCCGAGCCGATCACAATTGGCGCCTGCACGTCGCCAATCATTACCCGGGGCCGTTCCGTTCGAGCGAACCCTTTCCCGGAAATCTGAAATTCCCCTCCCGAGATCGCGGCTTCGGGAGTAACTTGCGCGATTTCCGGCCTGCCGTTGGAGCTCTTTCGTATGCCCATATAGTTAATAAAAATTGAACCATCCCATCGCAAATAAGACAACTGCGCCGTAAATACCGGCCATGGCGTCGTCGGCCACGATGCCCGTACCGCCCGGAAGCCGTTCCAATTGCCGCACCGGCGCCGGTTTCCAGATATCGAAAAGGCGGAACAGCACGAAGCCAGCCGTCCATGACCGCCAGTTCACATGGGTTGCCCCCGCAAGCGTGATCCATTGCCCGATCACTTCATCGACCACAACCAGGCCAGGGTCTTTCCGCCCTTCTGAACAAGCGGTCACGTCCGCGGCCCAGATCGCGACGGGCAAAAATAGCAAGGCGAGGAAGCCGAAATAGAATGGACGCCATCCGGCGCGCGTGGCGAGTGCATACGCGATGAGCAGACCGCCGGCGGAACCCGCGGTGCCGGGCGCAATTGGGACCAGCCCCAAGCCGAAGACCGTGGCAATAACCCGCGCGAGGCCGCTACGGTTCATCCGTCTCTTCGGCGTCGGGGATGTAAGCCGGAGTCGAAATCACGTACTTCTCCGTAGCCCAGTTGCCGAGGTCGATGGTCCGGCAACGGTTGCTGCAGAAAGGGAAAGCCTCATCTCCGCGCTTGACTGGTTTTTTGCAAATCGGACATTTCATCGAGCTGGAATCTGATTGGGAATCACGAACGCGGGCGCGGCTTGGATGTGGATCAGGCCTAGCCGCGCGACCGGCAATAAATTTTCTTCTTCGTACGGCGCTAAGAGCGTTCCGACCACATCGTAATCGTGCGCTTCGGTGATGCGCAAGCGCCGGATTTGGCCGGCCTTCGGCTCCGCGCCCTCGAAATCGTTAATAAGCGTAAGGCCGTCGATCTCCGGGGCTTGGCTCGGCATGCGCGCTTCCCAAAGCAGATCGGTTTCGCGCGAAACGCCTTCGACTAAAACCGGCGTCTCCGTGCCAACCAGCTTGCAGTTGCGGGCCCTCGCAATCTTGCGCTGAATAGCCATCAGGGTGCGCTTGCGATTGTGGATGGTGCGGCCATCCACTTTTCCATTCAGAGCGTAGCTGCCGCTCGAATCCTCATCGGAATACGAAAACACGCCTAAGCGGTCAAACTGCGCGGCTTTCACGAAATCGCACAGAATTTCGAAATCTTCAGCGGTCTCGCCTGGAAAACCCACGATGAAACTGGTGCGAATCGCGACACCCGGAATCGAGCGGCGGATGCGCTCCAGCAGCTTCAGAAAAATATCGCCCGATGCGCCACGTTTCATGCGCTTCAACACTGCCGCGCTGGCGTGCTGTAGCGGCATGTCGATGTACTTCACCAATGCCGGATATTGCGCGATGGTGTCGAGCAACTTCTGATTTACCCGGTTCGGATACGCGTACAGAAACCGGACCCATTTTTCTTGTGGAGTTTCGATCCGGGCCAAGCGCGCGAGCAGCGTGGCAAGGCCGTCCTTCAGGCCGAAATCTTCGCCGAAACAGGTTGTATCCTGGCCAATCAAATCGATCTCGCGAACGCCTTGCGCGAAAAGGCGCGTGGCTTCCGCCACCACCGATTCAAAACGGCGGCTGCGGAATTTTCCGCGGTACTGCGGGATCACGCAAAATGTGCAGGGATGATCGCAGCCTTCCGCGATTTTTAGATAGGCGAAGTGCTTGGGCGTGGCGAGCACTCGCGGCGTCAGATCGTGATATAGATACGGTTCGACCGGGCCTGTGACAGGCGAAATCCCCTCGCAGGCCGCGACAATCCGGTCGATCTCATTGGTCCCGATGAGCGCATCCACTTCGGGCAAATCTTTCTCGATATCGCCGCGATACCGCTCGACCAGGCACCCGGCCACGATCAGCTTTTGAGCCTTGCCGGTTCTCTTGTACTCCGCCATTTCGAGAATCGTATCGACCGATTCTTTCTTGGCCGGATCGATGAAGCTGCAGGTGTTTACAACTATGATGTCCGCGTCGCCAGGATGCGGCGTAAGCTCGTGGCCGCGCGCGACGAGTTGCCCCATCATGACTTCGCTATCGACCAGGTTTTTGGGACACCCGAGACTTACAAAACCGACTTTCAATGGAGTTTTCCGCGACTTCGGTGTGAACTATCAGGTTAACACGCCAGCCCGGACAAAATCGGCCAATTCGGCGCTTACGTAAGAGGGCGCGGCGACCACGATTTTCGGCTTATCGATCCACAGCCGGCCGGACACGGAGCGCCACTTCGGGCGGTCATCCCCGCGATCCCCACGATCGATCACGACCAGCGCGTCCGCCCGATCCAGATACAGCAGGCTGGTTAGCTTGAAATCTTCGACCGTAAAATCGAGCACCGGAAGATAGAGATCGGGCTTGACGAACTGGAGAATGCTGTTCGATTCCACAATCGTATTTTCCGCTTCGCCTAGAATTCGCCGGAACGCCGGAAGCGCGTTACCCAATTCCCCGGCTGCCGTGCGGAGCCAGTACGAATGCGCCGCGCCCGCGGCCAGATACCGGCTGCTATCGGTCCCGCTTGCCGGATTCCGCTCCTGTTGAAGCGCATAAGGATGGTCGTACTCGACGGCGCATTCGCAAGCTTCCCCTCCGGTGGAGCAAACGCCGTGCCCGTACTGCGTGATCTT
>JALYXS010000161.1 GCA_030946965.1 Acidobacteriota bacterium | reverse complement strand
TGAAAATCGCCGCGCACAATATGGAGAGGCCTGCCGTCCGCGGGCGCGGTGTACGCGTGGATGGCTCGCAGATCCGCCGATTCATCGGCGTGGTACGGAACGGCATCCATCTTCTCTTCGGCGGCGGGCTGCAAGGCGAGCGTACCGGTTCGCGGAGGCGCGCCCACAAGGCCTGCAAACACTTGCTGACGAATAGGCCGATGATACATCGCAGCCGTGCGGTTATCGGTCGGCCATGCGGCCCAGAGATTGCCCTCGGCGGTTACGGCTCCGCTGATGCGCGTGCTGGAACGCCCTTTGGCGTTCGGGAGGATGTTAGATCTCGACCATCCGTTGCCGTCCAAGTGCGTGATCGAATATTCCCAATAGCCGCCCGGACCCGCGCCGCCGCCATTGTGGCGCGTGCTCGCCGCCACCCAGATGGAGCCGCGCCCGTCGGAAAACACATGCGGCTGATAGGTGTTGCCGGGCCCAAACGCCGCCGCGAGGGGCGCGGCCGTTTGCTGCCACCGGCCATCCGCCCAGCAGCGGATTCTGGGCTCGCGAAAGCCGCCAAGCGGGACGCCCGTTTGCGTGGCGCGAATGGTGTAACCCTGATCCTTGCCCCAATTCGGCATGCCCGTTTCCCAAGCCACCCAGACGCGATCGGAAGAATCGACCGCGACCGTCGCGCGCGCCTCGAGTCGCGGCGTGGTGGCAACTGCCATCTCCGCGCCATCGACACCGCCATTGCGCACGCGCGAAAGAAACACGTCGTAGTTGCCGTTCTTGTAACTGTCGTACGCGATCCAGACAGTTCCGCTGCTGTCGAACGCGGCGGCCGGCTCCCAATCGTTCGCGGCGCGATTGGTGACGCGAATCTCCGAGCCCCATTTCTCGCCATCGAAAATCTTGCAAAAAATATTGCTGGAAGTCTTCCCGCTCGCGCGGCCGCGGAACCCCTGCCACACAACCGCGAAATGGCCTTTGCCGTCGGAAGCCACCCGCGGGTTTGTATCCGGAAGCGGATCGGTCGAAAGCCGTTCCATCGCGCTCCACTCCTGCCGGGCCGGATCGAACCGGCGGGCGTAAAGATCCCAATTTCCATTGACCTGCTGCGGCCAGACCACCCATGCCCGGTTGTTCGAATCGACGGCCATCTGCGGCATCCAATTATCGCCGCTATTGTTCGGCACCCATTGCAGGCTGCCCCACTTGCCATTGGCGTAATGGCGGATGGCGATGTCGTCGCGATCGCCCACAAAGCTCAGCCATGCAAGCCAAAGCGTGCCATCGGGAGCGGCGGCAAGGGATGGCCAATCGTCCTGCCGGAACTGGTGGCCCACGGCGGTGGCGGTGATGGGCGGCTGGGCGAAGCCGGGATACACAAGTGTGGCGAATAGCAACGCGCAGCGCACCGGTCTCAAGCGAGCGGATCTCATCGGAGGGATGATATATCAAACCAGCCATGGAATGGAAATCGGAGACCGGGAAAAGGCTCCGCCTCGTTACGGGCGACATCACGCGCATCGCTGTCGATACGATGGCGAATGCCGCAAACGCGGCGCTGGCGGGCGGAGGCGGCGTGGATGGCGCGATCCACCAAGCCGGCGGCCCTACGATTATGCTCGAACTCGATGAGATTCGCGCCAAAATCGGCGGATGCCCCACGGGCTGCGCCGTCGTAACCGGCGCGGGAAATCTGCCCGCAAAGTACGTGTTCCACGCCGTTGGGCCGGTGTATCGAGACGGCAAGCATGGCGAACCCGAGCTGCTCGCCGGCTGCTATCGGAAATGCCTGGAGCTGGCCGAAGCGCTTGGCGTCCGCACCATCAGTTTCCCTTCGATTAGCACGGGTGTTTACGGCTACCCGGTCAAGGCCGCGGCGGGGATTGCCGTTCGCGAGATCGCGGCGCATTTACGCGGAAATGGCGTGGTGCAAGAAGTTGTCATGGTGCTGTTTAGCGGGCGCGACTACGAGATTTACGCCGGCGTGGCGCGCCAGGATCTCAGCCTGCCGTTACAATAGATTCTTCATGCAGATTCGGCACCTTCTGGCCGCTGGACGCCCGGCCTTTTCGTTCGAGTTCTTTCCGCCGAAATCGGACGAAGCGGCCGCGCAACTCGAGCGCACCATCGCCGAACTGCGCAAGCTCAACCCGACGTTTGTAACCGTGACTTACGGTGCCGGTGGATCGACGCGCGAGAAGACCCTCGATATCGTCACGCGCATCAAACGCGATTCCGGCATCGAGGCAATGGCTCACCTGACGTGCGCCGGTTCGACGCGCGAAGAGTTGTCGGCCGTGCTCGAACGCTTGGTCCAAGCCGGAATCGAAAACATTCTGGCCCTGCGCGGAGATCCGCCCAAAGGACAGACCGCATTCACCGCCGTCGAAGGCGGCTTCTCATACGCTTCGGAACTGGTGCGTTTCATCCGCGACAAGTACGGCGATAGAATCTGCCTGGGCGGGGCCGGCTATCCCGAGAAGCACATCGAATGCGGCAATCCGCACGTAGATCTCATGCATCTCAAGCGCAAGGTGGACGAAGGTCTCGATTTCATTACGACTCAATTATTCTTCGAGAACAGGCATTACTTCGAGTTCGTCGAGCGGGCCCATGCGGTTGGAATAAGAGTGCCGATCATCCCTGGCATTATGCCCATCACGAATGCCTCGCAAATAGAGCGCTTCACGATGGCTTGCGGCGCCGAACTGCCGTTCAAACTTGCCGCCGAACTCAACCGGCGCCGCGACGATCCGCACGCAGTGCTGCAACTCGGCGTGGCGCACGCCACTTCGCAGTGCATCGATCTGTTGATGGGCGGCGCGCCCGGCATTCACTTCTACACTTTGAACCGCAGCACCGCGACCAGCGACATTTTTACCGCTCTAAAATCGATGCGGTTGACCGGCGAGCGGGAGGTAGCATGAAGCTCTTGTGGCGCGGACACTCGTGTCTGCCGTGTCCACACTCGTGTGGACACGTGCTTCGAACAAGTGTCCCCATGAGTGGGGACACGGCACGCAGGAGTGCGTGCGCCACGGTATATCGGAGCGCCCATGCGTGAAAGAGCGGTCTATATTCTTAGCGGGCTCGGCGGCCTGCTGCTCGTCTACAACCTCTATGTAATCCTGCTGAAATTGCCCGACGAGGCGTTGCAAGGCGCGGTCTATCGCATTATCTTTTTCCACGTGCCGGCGGCCGCGATTGCGTGGATCATGTTCACCGTCGCGCTGCTCGCGAGCGTCGCGTTCCTGATCCGCAAAGATTTTGAGTTCGATTCGCTCGCCGTCGCCGTGACCGAAGTTGGCGTCGTGCTGCTCACCGTGAACCTCGTGACCGGCAGCATCTGGGGACGCAATCAGTGGGGCGTTTGGTGGACCTGGGATGCCCGGCTTACCAGCAACTTCATCTCCTGGCTGCTGTATGTTGGATATCTGATTCTGCGCCCGGCAATCCCGGAACCGACGCAGCGCGCCACGCTCTCGGCAGTGCTCTCGATCTTCGCGTTTGCCGACCTTCCAATCGTTTACTATTCGAATCAATGGTGGCGCACGCAACATCCCGCGCCCGTGTTGACTAGTGGGGGCTTGGACCCCTCCATGTGGCCACCGCTTCTTACTAATATGCTCGCGATCCTGCTGATCGCCTCGGCGCTCGCGCTGGTGCGTTTGCATCAGGAGAAAGTGCAGCGTGAAATGGATTCGCTCCGCCGCTACGCGCATGCTATATGATTGAAACGCGCAATTTCCAATTTCTTTTCTTTGGCCTCTCGGCGGCGTGGCTGATCGTTATGCTTTATATCTTCTATTTGGTCCGCCGCGAGCGGAAGATCGGACAGGAGTTGGCGCGCCTCAAGAACATGCTCGAGGATAGGGACAGGGCGTAATATGAACCGGCGAAATTTATTGAAAACGATTGCCGCGGGCGGAATGCTCGGGGCGGTGACGCCGCGCGAACAGCAAGCGCGCGCCGATACGGAGCGTGCCACGCGCGGCATGTCCGCTCCCAAGATCAAGGACATCAGCGTGATTGAGTGCGAGCCGGCCGGGGTGCGGCTCACGGTTGTCAAAATTACGACCGATCAGGACGGCCTCTACGGTTACGGCTGCGCCACCTTCACCCAGCGCGCCGACTTGGTGAAGCCCGCCGTTGAGAAATATCTCAAGCCGTTCCTTCTCGGCAAGACCACCGACCGGATCGAAGACATCTGGCAATCCTGCTACGACAGCTCGTACTGGAAGAACGGCCCGGTGCTGAATAATGCGATCAGCGGCGTGGATCAAGCGCTGTGGGATATCAAGGGGCGGCAGGCCGGAATGCCGGTCTACCAGTTAGTCGGGGGCAAAGTTCGCGAAGCGGCGGATTGTTACGGCCATGCCGACGGGCCCGACTTCCCTCAAGTCGTCGAGAACGTACGCCAGTGGCAGGCGCGCGGTTTTCGCCACGTTCGCGTGCAGGTGGGTGTTCCCGGAATGGCCGCTTACGGCAGCCGGACCGGCGCCGCGACCGTCAAAGCGCTCCACTCAGGACCGGTTTTCGAACCGGCGCCTTACATCCGGCGCGCTCTCAAGTTGTTCGAAGTGTGCCGCCACGAACTTGGCGATGAGATCGAGTTGCTGCACGACGTGCATGAGCGCGTGACTCCGAACCAGGCGGTGCAGTTCGCCAAGGACGCGGAGGAATTTCACCTCTTTTTCTTGGAAGACGCTCTCTCCCCGGAAGACATCGCCTACTTCCGCCAGATCAAACAGCAGTGCGCCACGCCGATCGCGATGGGAGAGCTGTTCAACAGCCCGCACGAATGGAACATGCTGATTTCCGAGCGGCTGATCGACTACATCCGCGTGCATGTGACGCAGTCCGGCGGATTCACGCCGGCGCGGAAGATTGCGAACCTGGGCGAGAGCTTTGGGGTAAAAACGGCGTGGCACGGCCCCGGCGACGTGTCGCCGATCGGACACGCCGCGAACGTG
>JALYXS010000115.1 GCA_030946965.1 Acidobacteriota bacterium | reverse complement strand
CCCGACGATCCGCTCTATTTCGAGAAATATTATTTCACGCCGGGCGACCTCGGTTTCCGCTGCTTCGATACGCGCTTTGGCCGTATCGCCACGCTGATTTGCTGGGACCAGTGGTATCCCGAAGCGGCGCGGCTCGCGGCTCTTGGCGGAGCGAATATTCTGTTTTACCCGACCGCGATCGGTTGGCATCCCTCGGAGAAATCGGAATTCGGCGCGGCGCAGCACGATGCCTGGCGTACCATCCAACGCTCGCACGCGATCGCAAACGGCATCTACGTCGCGGCAATCAACCGGGTCGGATTTGAAGGGCCGCCCAATCGCGGTATCGAATTCTGGGGCGCTTCGTTTGTGGCGGACCCGTTCGGGCGCGTGTTGGCCGAAGCGTCGCACGATCGCGAAGAGATCTTGATTGTCGAATGCGATCCGCGCCGAATCGAGGAAACGCGCCGCAACTGGCCGTTCCTGCGGGATCGCCGTATTGACGCGTACGCGCCGATTCTCAACCGCCTGTTGGTCTGATGCTTACGCCGCGCGCGCTCGGGTTCCGCATGCCCGCCGAGTGGGAGCCGCACGAAGCCACGTGGCTTGCGTGGCCGCATGAGCGCGCGGACTGGCCCGGCCGTTTTGCGCCGATCCCTTGGGTTTACGCCGAAATCGTGCGCAAGCTTTCTCGCGTGGAGCGAGTGCGCATCCTGGTTCAAGATTCCGAGTTGGAAAACGCCGCCCGCCGTATTTTGCGCCGTGCCGGCGTCCATATGGCGGCCGTCGAGTTTCATTGTTATCCAACCGATCGCGCGTGGACGCGCGACTACGCGCCGCTATTCGTCAAGAATGCGGCAGGCGAAGTTGCAATTACGAACTGGCGTTTTAACGGCTGGGCCAAATACGACAACTACCGGCAGGACGACGCGGCGCCATCGCGGCTCGCCGAGTTGTTGCATTTGCGGATGTGGTCGCCGGACATGGTGCTCGAAGGCGGCAGCATCGATGGGAACGGCGCGGGGCTGCTGCTAACCACGGAAGAATGCCTGCTCAGTCCCGTGCAGGCGCGCAATCCGCTGTTGAGCCGCGAGCAGATCGAGAAGACGCTGTCGGATTACCTGAGCGCGGATCGCGTGCTCTGGCTCAATCGCGGAATTGCCGGAGACGATACGCACGGACACATTGACGACATCGCCCGGTTTGTCGATACCGATACCGTCGTCTTGGCTCTCGAATGCGACCCTGGCGATGTGAACCATGAGCCGCTGCGGGAGAACTTCGAGCGGCTGAAACATTACCCGCTGCGCGTTGTTCCGCTTCCCATGCCCGCTCCGCTCTACTTTCGCGGACGGCGTCTTCCCGCAAGCTACGCGAATTTCTACATCGCAAACGAGCTTGTGCTGGCGCCTACTTTTAACGACCCGCAAGACCGGATCGCGCTCAATACGCTAGCGGAGTTGTTCCCCTCGCGCCAAGTCACCGGGATCAACTGCACGGATCTAATTTGGGGTTTGGGCGCGCTACACTGCATGACCCAACAACAGCCCGCACGGTTAAAATAGCCTAAATGGCCGATACCTGCGTACACGAGCAAATGCAGTCGGAGTGGAACGAGCGTGCGCGCGAGGACGCGAACTACTACGTCGCATTTGGCCGCCGCGATCAGGACGACGAAGAATTCTTCGCAACCGCCGCGGACGTGGTGCGCGCGCTCGAAGCGGAATTGAAGCGTCTTCCCGCGAAAAAGCCGGGGCAGCCACGCCGGGCGCTGGAGATTGGATGCGGTCCCGGCCGCCTGATGCGTCCCATGAGCCGCCGCTTCGACGAGGTTCATGGCGTCGATGTTTCGGACGAGATGATTCGCCGCGCCCGTGAAAAATTGAGAGGCGTTCCCAACGCGTTTCCGCATCACGCGCCGAATTCGAGTTTGGCGTCGTTCCCCGATGATCATTTCGACTTTATTTATTCGTACGCGGTGTTTCAACACATTCCCAGCCGCGAAGTCGTTTTTCATTACCTCGCGGAAGCCGAGCGGGTCTTGAAGCCGGGCGGCATCCTGCGCGCTCAGATTAATGGGTTGCCGAAGACTGTTCCGGGTTACACGACTTGGTCGGGCGTTCGTATCGGGGCCGAAGAAATCGCCGAATTCGCCGGCACGCACGGGTTTCTGTTGCTCGCGCTTGATGGCGTGGACACGCAATACATGTGGACGACATGGCGCAAAAAAGAAATTGTGGCAATACGGGCTATCTCAAACGCGCACACCGGCGAGCACGCCGTCCCAGCGGAGGGCCGGCTCGCGTGCGCTTCGTTCTGGATCGAGAACCTTCCGGACACGTGCGACCTGCTCTCGCTCGAAGCGGACATCGACGGAGCAAAGGCGACGGGCGTCTATGTGGGACCGCCGGCCGACGGTCTTTCGCAGTTCAATGTGCTGCTGCCACGCGGCGTCCGCACCGGCCTCGTCCCCGTCGAGATCGCCTGGAATGGAAGGCCGCTCTGCCCCACCGCATGGATGCGCGTGATTCCGCCCGGGCCTTCCGTACCGCGCATTTTCGCCGTGAGCGACGGCGTGAACTTACTCTCCGGCAAGCGCATTGAACGCGGCACGGTTAAAGTTTCGCTCGAAGAAGTGAAAACGCCCGAATCGTTCGAAGCTCGCATTGACGCGCAGCCAGTCCGCCAACCCGAAATTTTCTGCACCGACCCGCTAAATCAACGTTACGAAATTAATTTCCTCCTCCCCGAATCGACTGGACCGGGCGCGCATTCTCTCGAAATGCGCCTTGGCTCGCGCGAGTTCGCTCCCGTTCCGATCGAGGTTGTCTAAATCGTGTTCTTTCTGACGCTACTTCTGCTGGTTGCGAGTCCCGAGCAACAGATTCGGCAGGCAGTGCGCGCCGGTACCGGCGTCGTGCAACTTCCGCCCGGCATCGTCGAGATTTCCTCGGAGATCGAGCTGCCCGCCGATGCGCACAATCTCGAAATCCGCGGCGCCAGTTCCGGAAGCACGTTGCGCGCGGGGGATCGCTTCCATGGCCGGGCCATTTTCAGCGGTAACGCCGGCAAGAATCTCCGCTTCACCGACTTCGCCATGGATGGCAACCGTGAGAAACTTGCCCGGCCCGCTGGATTGCCCCCCTCGGACGTTACGTTTGCCCGGTTCACCACGAACAACGGGCTATTGCTTCAAAATATCGAGGGCTTGACCGTTTCGAAAGTGCAATTCGAGAAAATCGCGGGATTCGCCGTGCTGGTGAGCCATTCGAACAAGGTTCGCATCGAGGCAATCGGAATCGACAACAGTGGATCGCAAAGTCTCGCCAAACGGAACAACGCAACCGGCGGAATCCTGCTCGAAGAAGGCACAGCGAATTTCGAAGTATTGAATTGCAGTCTGAAAAACATTCGTGGCAACGGAATCTGGACGCATTCTCTTTACACTTCACCGCGAAATTCGCAAGGCCGAATCGCAAGCAACCACTTTACGAA
>JALYXS010000111.1 GCA_030946965.1 Acidobacteriota bacterium | reverse complement strand
GCGAATTCGCCGATCAGTTTTTGGTGCAGCATGAACTTCGGAAAAGAATTCTGAAACGCTTCCGCCGTGAAGGAATCGACATGCCTTTCCCGACCCGGACGGTTCACCTGCACACTGAGTAAGCTCGGATCAAGTCGGAATCCTGGATCGACTTACATTCGCGAACATGAAAGTGAATCAGTTTCACTTGCCAGCCTCTCCCACGAAGAGCGGTATTCCCGCCAGTCTAGCTGCCTTTTGCAGTTTTCCATCGAGCGTCGCCAGCGGCGCGTTAAGGCGGATCGAAAGTTCCAGGTAGGCCGCAACATAAGCCAACAGGCCATGTTTGTGCGCCAGTGGAAGAACATCGTTTACATGGCTTGCCACCGGCCGGACATCCTGCGCCAGGGAAAGGTTTTCGAGCAGCGTCGTGAATTCTTTGATTTCTGGCTGGTTCAGGCGCTTTCTACGCTGGCCGGCCAAAATCGCGTTGGCGATTTCCAAACTCCAGATTGCCGGTACCAGCACGGTCTTTCCTTCAAGTGAAACCAGAATGCCAGCGGCATAATCGCTGGTTTCATCCGGAAAGCACCACGCAAGCGCGATTGAAGCATCGACGACGACTTGGATCAAAACCGGCGTCCTTCAGCGATCATTTCCTTGACGCTCATTTTGCCGGGCTTCACGCGTTTGCGCAGTGCCCGCATGCGGTCGATGATTTCCTTATGAGACAGCCTCGCGTCGGATTTCCCGACAGGAACCAGAACGGCAGCAGGAACGCCGTGCCGTGTGATCGTAATTCTCTCGCCTTTGGCAACCCGGTCCAGCAACGACGCCAAGTGAGTTTTCGCTTCGAACGCGCCTACCGTTTTCACGTCCTTCACGCCAGTCAACTAGTTTAAACCAGTTGGTAGATGTTCACTGACATCGCCTGGCCGCAGTTCGATCGTGGCCGCCAGGGAGCACCTCCTCCTAAAACGTAAACCGTATTTGGAAATCCATTCTCCGGTTATTAGCGGAATTTCCCTGGGGCCCGAAACCCGAAGCCAATCCCGTCGATTCTCCGAACTGCGGTGATGTCAGATTGCCGACTGGCGTACCCGGATTTACATTGTTCAACAGATTGCGCGCGGATACGGAGATAGTCATGTTGTAGCGCTTGCCGGTCGATTCCCCGCCGAAACCGCCGCGTCCTCCGCCATGGCCGCCCGGGCCGCCTCCACCCATCGTCATCCCGCCAGGGCCGCCACCCGGGCCGCCGTGGCGTCCGCCGCCGCTATCGCCCGAGCCCCCGCTGGGACGGCTGGTGCTTTCCCCGAAGCCCCATGTCTTACTCACGCGCATGTTGACGCTGAAGTAATTCGGACCTTCGCCGTAGTTTCGCGGAATCAACTTATCCCCAGATCCCGGGGTCAAATTGAAATCTCCAAATGCCGTGCACTTCGAAGTAGGAAGGCTGCAATTGGTTGTCAACGAAGGCCGCTCGGTAAACACGGAATTTCCGAAAATATCCTGTCCCGTGGTGATGTTGAACGGAGCGCCGGAGTGTCCCGTGATAAAGGGACTCCATCGCAAGCCGAACCGGCTCGCGATGGACCCGCCGATCAGGAACCGGTGGCGCGTGTCGAACGAAGATCGTCCATACTCGCTGCTGAAATCGTATTGGTTCGCCGGGAAGGTCGATGCGCCATCGGTGTTGCTCTTGGCGTAGCCCAGCGCGTAGAAACCGAACAAAGAAATGTTCCGGTTCATGCGTGAATTGACGTTGACGATGAGCTGGTTCTGATTCAGAATCCCGTCGGATTCATATAGGTATACGTTGCCAGGGCCATATGGCCGGATTCCCTGATTGGCGGCGTTTTGACCCGGCGTGAAAGTTCCCGGCAGCGGCGCATCGATGTTGCGCGTGCGGAAAAGGTGCGTTCCATGTGAATTGGTAAATGTAACCGCTAGGGTCGTGCTACGGGGCAGTTGCCGTTCCACGCCGATGGCCCCTTGCATCAGGTTCGGCGCGCGCAGATTCCTATCGGCCTCCCGGATGGTTTGCGGACTCTGCTGTGCCCCCAGAGTTGCGATTGACGGCGCGGTCCCCTTGATGGAAGTTCCCTCGACCGGTACCAGGAGCGCCGGATTCTGCAGAATGTATTGCTGCTGGTTCACGCCGTTAAAGCGAATTGTCTGCAGCGTGAGGTTTTCCGCGAAGCGATCGTAGAAGAATCCGTAGCCGCCGCGAATGACTGTTTTCCCGGGTCGTCCATTTTTCGAACCAGGGGCAAACGCGAAGCCCAACCGCGGGGCGAAATCGGTCCAATCGTGGATGTTCGTCTGGGTTTCATAACGCAAGCCGAGGCTCAACGTGAAGTTCGGTTTCACGCGCCAGTCGTCCTGAAAAAACAGGCCGATGTCGGTTTGTGTCAGGCTGGCATTCGGATTTCCGCCCGCGATGCTGAACTGCGTCGCGCCGAACCCGAGGGCTCGAATTTGAGGCGCCGCGAGGCCCTGCTGCTGCAAGAGAATCGTCTGGCGGTATTGCTGAAGCGAATTCAATTTTTGGGTGACCGGCTTGCCGGTGGCGTCGAGCACGGGCTGGTTGTTCGCGTCGAGCACCGGCAAATCGCCGCCGGCGAAAAGAAATGTTCCACCGAAATTTTGGGGGGAACTATCGCTGAGCGTCACCGTTCGCGACCGGACTCCGAATTTCATCGAGTGCCGGCCTTGCGCGATCGACGTATAGTTCTGGATCTCGTACAGGTTCTGGTTGTTGAAGGTATTGCCCACTTGCGCACCGCCGCCGGTGAAGGCATCGAGAACCTGAATCGTGGGAATGGTGTTATCGCCGATGTCGCCAGTGTGATCCCGCCTGAACTGGAAGCGGGTCTCATTGACGACCTTAGGTCCCAGAATCGCCGTCTCCGTGATCCGCACGTTGTCCTCCGACCGGTTCGTCGAATAGGCGCGTTCCGGCAGCGAATACAGACCGATGCCGGCATTTTCAGAGCTGCCCGTTTCATGCTGATAGCGGGCTACCAGCGTGTTATTCGCATTCAACTGGTAATCGATGCGCGGGCTGATCTCCATGCGCTGCTGCGGCGTGACGACGGATATCTGCAGGGGTACTTGGTTGAGACTCGCATCGAGAATCCTGGCGTTGACGACCGCGTTGTCGTTGATATCGCGCCGCTGGAAATCGAGAAAAAAGGAGGCTTTCTTGCTGATGGGGCCGCTCAAGTTGCCTTCGTACTGGCGCGATTGAAACGCGGGTTTGTTAGTGGAGTACGGGTTGCGGGAATTGAAGAAGGCATCGCTA
>JALYXS010000048.1 GCA_030946965.1 Acidobacteriota bacterium | reverse complement strand
TGTTGCCGATGGCCGCCTGGAGAGCCACTTCGAACATCTGCCGCGGAATCAGCTTGCGCATCCGCTCAATCAGCATTTTGCCGCGCTCGAAGGCGAACTCCTTATGAACGATGATGCATAATGCGTCAACCGGCTCGCCTGCGATCAAGACATCAAGTTTGACCATGGGTGAAATCCGGTGTCCCGCGAGATGGTAATCGAGCGACGCGTAACCGCGCGATGCCGATTTAAGCCGGTCATAAAAATCGAGCACGATTTCATTTAGTGGCATTTCGTAGAGCAGCAGCACGCGCCCGCCCGCCAGATATTCGAATTTTTTCTGAACGCCGCGCTTCTCTTCGAGCAGCTTGAGAATGCCTCCGATATACTCCTCGCGCGTGATGACCGATGCTTCAATGATCGGCTCCTCGATCTGCTGGATCTCGGACGGATTCGGGAACTTCGTGGGGTTGTTGACTTCGATCACCTCTCCCTTGTTATTCGTCACGCGATAGCGCACGCCGGGAGCGGTGGTGATTAGGTCGATGTTGAACTCGCGCTCGAGACGTTCCTGGACGATTTCCAGATGAAGCAGTCCGAGAAAACCGCAGCGGAATCCGAAGCCCAAAGCCACGGAATTCTCCGGCTCGAAATTGAACGCGCTATCGTTAAGCCGCAGTTTTTCGAGCGCGTCGCGCAGTAGTCCATGCTCGTGCGACTCCACCGGATACAAGCCGGCGAACACCATCGGCTTGATTTCTTCAAAACCCGGCAGCGGCTCGGCGGCGGGATTGTCCTGATCGATAATCGTGTCGCCGATTTTTGCGTCCGAGACGGTTTTGATGTTCGCGGATAAAAAGCCGACTTCACCGGCCGAAAGCTCGTCGCACGGCGTCGCCGTAGGTGCCTGGTAGCCGAGAGCGTCGACACTGAAATTTTGACCGTTCGACCAAAGCCGGATTTTTTGCCCCAGCTTCATGCGCCCGTCGAGCACGCGCAGGAGAATAATCACTCCGCGGTATGGATCGAACCAGGAATCGAAGATCAGCGCGCGCAACGGCGCATCCGGGTCGCCCTTCGGCGGCGGCACCAGGTGGACAATCGCCTCCAGTGTTTCATGAATGCCGATGCCTTGTTTCGCGCTCACCAGAATCGCGTCTTTCGCGTCGATCCCGATCACGGCTTCTATCTGTTCGCGAATCCGTTCCGGCTCGGCCGCGGGCAGATCGATTTTGTTGATAATCGGAATGATTTCGAGATTGTGATGCAGCGCAAGATACGTGTTGGCGAGAGTTTGCGCTTCAACCCCTTGCGACGCATCGACCACCAGCAACGCGCCTTCGCATGCCTGAAGGCTGCGCGAGACTTCGTATGAAAAATCGACGTGGCCCGGCGTATCGATCAGATTAAGTTGATACATTACGCCATCGCCGGCGCGATAATTCAGGCGCACGGCGTGGGCTTTGATGGTAATTCCGCGCTCGCGCTCGAGGTCCATCGAATCGAGGACCTGCTCCATCATTTCCCGTTTCGAAAGCGCTCCGGTGACTTCCAGAAGACGATCCGCAAGCGTCGATTTCCCATGGTCGATGTGCGCGATTATAGAGAAATTGCGGATGAATTCCCGATCCATGCGGTATGATTGTGCTCTGAATCCTCAAGTATCCCATAGGGCTTAAGTTGTCACCCAGAATCACGGAAGGGAATTTATCGGCCGCGGGGTTGAAGCTCGCGATCGTCGTGAGCCGCTTCAACGGGTTCATCACGGACCGCCTGCTGGCGGGCGCGCTAGACGCTTTGACGCGCTCCGGCGGCCTGGAAAACGATATAGAGATCGTGCGTGTTCCCGGATCGTGGGAATTGCCGGTTACGGCCCGGGCGTTAGCGCTGAGCAAACGTTTTGAAGGCGTTATTTGCTTGAGCGCGGTAATTCGCGGCGATACGCCGCACTTCGATTATGTGGCGGGTGAAGCGGCGCGGGGGCTTGGAGTTCTGGCGGCGGAAACTGGCGTCCCCATCGCGTTCGGCGTGCTCACCTGTAACACCGTCGAGCAGGCGATCGACCGCGCGGGCGTCAAGGCCGGCAATAAAGGATTCGACGCCGCCATGACGGCTATTGAGATGGCGAACCTGATGCGGCAATTGCAAAATCGCGATTAGATGGCGTAGTCGATGCCTTCCCGACACAAAGCCAGGCAGCAGGCGCTGCAGATCCTCTTTCAATGGGACGTTCGCAAGCATCCCGTGGGCGATTCCATCGAGGCGTTTTACGGGCCGCTGCAAATCGATCAGGAGACCGCGCCCCAGATGCACGATGCGTTTGCGGACGCTCTCGCTCGGGGCACGGCGGAAGCGGTTTCCGAGATCGATAGCCGCATAACGCGGCACGCGGAGCATTGGCGGATCGAGCGGATGCCCGCAGTCGATCGCAATATACTGCGACTGGCGATTTTCGAGATGATGCGGATGGAGACTCCCGCGCCCGTCGTGATAGACGAAGCGCTGGAATTGGCCCGGCGATTCTCGGGCGAGGAGTCGGTATTGTTTATAAACGGCGTTTTGGACGCGGTGTATCGTGAATTGGGTTCGGCGAAAGCGCAGGCTTAGAATCGATGGAGGCGCTATGAGAATTCTGGCGGCAGTTATCATTTCGTCTGCGGCCTTTTTGCGGCCGATGAAAAATCCGCTAAAGACGCGTCCGGTTTCGAGATGACGACGTACGTGCTCGGACTGTTGCGAAAGGGCCGAACTGGGGCACGGGATCTAAGACGAGTCCGCGCGCATTCAGGAGGGACACATGGCCAACATCCGAAAGATGGCCGAAGCCGGGAAACTGATCGTCGCCGGCCCAATGGGAGACGGTGGCCGACGACGACCGGCGATCAAGTCCGGGCGTCTGGTCCTCGAGATGCACCCTGGCACGCCGCGGCCGGGTTGCGCCTAAACGATCCGAAGTAGATGCGTTACGACAGTAATGGAATCCAATGAACATTGATGAACGCCTGGACCGCTTAACTGGAATCGTTGAAACGCTGGCGGAAACGGTAATGGCGCATGACAACCAAATCGAAGGATTGATCCGCGCGGGGGAAGAGCAAGGAAGACGGCTCGCGGACATGTCGAAGCAATGGCAGGCATACATTAATACTCCGCCGCGCCACTAATGCCGAAGTGACCGCGTTCAGGCCGTTTAACGAAAGCTCAGTTCGCGGATTTCTGCACCGCGCCGAGGGACCCGACGCTTTGATACTCACTCACGGCGCGGGCGGAAATTGCGAAATGCCGCTGCTGTCCGCCGTCGCCAATGCCTTCGCGGCGGCTAGAATCTCCGTCTTGCGATGCGATCTTCCGTTTCGGCAAAAGCGGCCTAATGGACCGCCGCCGCCGAGCGCCGCGCCTGAGGATCGCGCCGGTCTCAAGTGTGCGGTCGAGGCTATGCGGGGCGTCGTGCCGGGGCGTGTTTTCCTCGGCGGTCAATCTTATGGAGGCCGCCAAGCGAGCATGCTCGCCGCCGATGAACCGGAATTGGTCCAGGGACTTCTGCTTCTCTCCTATCCGCTGCATCCGCCTGGCAAACCCGGCCGTTTGCGAACCCGTCATTTTCCGAGGTTGCGGATTCCGGCGTTGTTCATCCACGGATCGCGAGATCCGTTTGGATCCACCGATGAGTTTCAAGAAGCGCTCCGGCCGATACCGGGACCGGCAGTTCTGGTAGAGATTGAAGGCGCTGGGCATGACCTCGCTCGCGGAAACTTCGATATTGCAAATTTGGTCGTAAAACAGTTTCAGGGTTTCGAGCGCTTCCGGGTTGGCTGAGGCCGCGCGAGCAGTTCCACCCACGCTTTGCTCTGCCCCGGCGCGTCGAAGGTGTTCCGCCACAATCGCTCGAATTCCGCCGTCTTTTTCGCCGCCCGCTTTTCGAGGAACGCCTTCACATGGGTCCACGCGGCGTCATTC
>JALYXS010000042.1 GCA_030946965.1 Acidobacteriota bacterium | reverse complement strand
CATTTTGATCGGGCGGCAGGCCAATCAGCCGCGGCTTGATCACGATCAAGACCTGCTTTCTCTCTTTATCGACAGTGACATTTCGAAACAGATTCCCGATTAATGGCAGCCGCGACAACCACGCCACCCCACTCACGGTGCGAGCATTCTGCGTGCTTACCAGTCCCGCCACGATTCCCCACTGGTCGTCCCGCAATCGCACCTGCGATGTCAACTTGCGGTTCGCGATGATCGGAATTCCATTCAGAGCCTGTCCGGCGAGAACCTTAAATTCGGTATCGATGTCGAGCGAAACGCCGTCAGTGCCGTGAACGTGAGGGGTCATCTTGAGCGTCACGCCGAGATCCTCGAAAGTGAAAGAGGGCGGCGGCTGAATCAGGCTGCCTCCGGAGGGCGCCGCGGAACCCCGATATTGGGCGGTCACGATCGGATACTTGTCGCCCGCGTGGAACGTCGCGGCTTGCCCATCGATTGAGCGCACCTGAGCCGTTAAAAGCGTGCGCGCCGAAGCTTTCATCATGCTCGCCAACATCTGTGCGTCCGCGAGACCGACTCCGAACAGTGTGCGTCCCCCGCCGAACACGGCAAGGTTCGCGAACGTGCTCGGGATTGTCCCGCTTGCGTGGAGAAATCGGCCGAGATAAACCAGAGGGTAATTGGTCGGCAGGTTCACGCCTATATTCAACATGTCGGTGTAGTTGATTTCAATGAACTCCAGATCCACAATCACTTCCGCGCGCAGAGTCAGCAATTCGGAAAGCAGCCGTTGCGCCGGAATCACGCGCGAGACGCGGTCGCGAATCACCAGCTGGCCGGACAGCGAATCCCACGCCATCTTCTCGATGCCCATCGCCTGGCGGACCGCTTGTGCCGCTTCCACCAATTGCTGCGTCGACAAGAATTGTGGGATTGGTACGGTGACGGATATGTTCTGCTCCAGATCGTTACGCTTGGGCGGGGTGTCCTTCGCGACCATAAAGAGCTTGGGCGAAAGCGGAACCACGAACGATCCTGTCGCCGCGTCGAGCGCCTCCAAGGCGTCGCGATAGTCCGCGTCGGCAAGCGAAAAGCGCATCGGCTTGCCCGGCGTAAAATCGCCGTCGAAAACGGTATCCAAATCGAACATGCGCGCGACCTGCTCGAACAGGGACTTCGAGTCGCCTTGCAGATCGATTGCGCGGCGGCCTGGTTTGGCATGGAGTTCGGGCGGCGGAAGCGGTTCGCGCGCCTGCGAAAGTTCTTTTGAGGTCATGCTGTCGAACTGCTCTTCCGGATTCAGATCCGGATCGACCGCGATCTCATCGGAATCCGGCGCGGCGGATGCAGTGGCTTTCGCTTCCAAAGCGGCCCGAGATCGAAGGGCGTCGGTCTTGAGGCGGTACAGCTTGTGGCGGGAATCGAGCGCGGCGGCTTCGGAATACAGCAGGTACGCGCGCGCAATCTGGCCCGATTTTTCAGCCCTCTTGCCATCGCGGAATAGATCGGAAGCCTCCGACGCGGCGAGGGATGCCGCCAGAGCGAGGTTAACAACGAGCGCGCACGCAAGTATACTCACATGCGGATGACGCGCGTTCCGCCGCAAACGTGCAGCGCTGGCCCGTCGGAGGGGCGCTAAAAACCGGTAGTCTTGATCCAGAAGCTTTCGCGCCATTCCGCGCCTGGCGCGATGCTCTGCAGATCTTTATAAACTCCTGAGTGCGCCAGATTGATGCCGTTGGTGATCGCCGCCATCGGCTCGAAGCAGATGAAATCTTTCCCCGGCGGAGCGTAGCTGACCGCAACGGTATATTTTGGACCGTACAGCACCGCGATCTTTTCGGATTTCCCTTGCACCCAAAATTCAGCCCTTCCGTCCCCGCCACGAATGAGATCCCCGAAGACGGTATCGAGCTGAGTTCCCTTTAGCGGCAAAGGGTCGGGATAGTCGATTGGCTTGTGTTCACCCGTCGGGATCAGCACGTTTGATAGAGTCAGCACGTCGCGCGCCGCTAGATGTACCTTCCATTGATCCCTCGGCGCGTCGTGAATCTGGAAGTAGGGATGATAGCCGATCGATACCGGCATCGGTTCGAGCGAGTGGTTGCGCAAGGAAGTTTGCACTTCGAGGATGCCATCCGCCAGACGGTAGGTCATATCGAGGGTGTGCGCGAACGGGAACTGCGCCATCAACTCTGGATACCGCCAGAATTCCAGATGGCTGGTGACATGCGCCGAGCGGTCGTCCGCTTGCGCCTCCATCACTTTCCATAACTTCGAGAAAGCGAGCAGCCCGTGAATGGGTAACTGATTTCCATCGAGACGGAGGTTGCCAAGATCCGGGTTGAGGCGGTACTTTTTCCCGTTGGCATAAAACGCAGGTTGGTCCAGGCGATTGGCCCATGGCGCGAGAAACGGAATGCCGCAAAGCGTGGGCTG
>JALYXS010000032.1 GCA_030946965.1 Acidobacteriota bacterium | reverse complement strand
GCCGAGAAAACGTGCGCGAGCGAGCAGGTCCCGCAAAACGTGCTGAATTTATTGCTTACCGAGAAGAGCGGAAAGTTGCCCGGCGAAGGCGCGACATTCAGTCCGACATCGCTGGCAGTCGGAAGATTGGAAGCGGGCCCCCTGGTAACGTGGTTCCGCGACCATGTGAAGTGGAAGCTGTTGATTGCCGTGCCGCTGATGCTGTATGTGTCGCCCAAGACCAGGGACTGCACGCGATCGAGCACTCCCGCGCGTGTCGTCAACAACAGGTCTTTGCCATCGAACGCGCCGGGATTCCGCAGGTCCGTGAAAAAGTAACGTCCAAAGATCGTGTGCTTCTCGGACTGAATCCAATCGACCCTCGTCAGGATCTGGTCTTCGTTGGAATTGTTGGGAACGGCGATCAAATCCTTCCCGCACGGATCGTTGCTCGTTGGAACGTACTGCAGGAACTTGAGCGCCTGTGGGCTGAAGCGCGAAGTGGGAATTTGATTGCCGGGAAAAGGTTGGTTGTTTGAGGGATCGATCAACTGGCGCGGTTTGCCGCAAGCGGAGGATTCGAGCGTCGCGAAATCTCCAGCCAGCGCCGCCGCGGTAGGCACGAATGCAGTATTGGTCGGAGGGGCCGAGATGATTCGCGTTCCTTGATAACCTCCGAACACGAACAGCTTATTGCGGAGAATCGGGCCGCCCGCGGTGCCTCCGAACTGGTTGCGCTTCAGCGGGTCCGGCGCGGCGGCAAAGAAGTTGCGCGCGTTGGTGTCGCCATTGCGCAGGAATTCGAACAGGTCGCCATGGAACTGGTTGGTTCCGGATTTCGTTACCGCGTTCACGACGGCGCCCGCGCGCACTCCATAGGAGGCCGGGATGGCGTTTGTCTCCACGCTAAATTCCTGTAGCACGTCGGGAAACGGGAGCGGCAGATTGATGGCGCCAAACGCGTCGTCGTGGTCGCCGCCATCCACCAGATAATAAGTTCCGTTGGCCTGTCCGCCCGCGACCGCGATCGTCGTGGACGAGGGGTAATTTTTACTGCTCGCCAGATCGCTGCCCGGCGCCTGCACCGCCGCTCCCGAAAGCAGAATCAGTTCCGTGGGCTGGCGGCCATTCAAGGGAAGGTCCACGACGCGCCGCTGATCGATCACTTGCGAAACCGCGTTGCTTTGCGTCTCCGCCATGGCGGCGTTGGCGGTCACCTCCACCTGTTGCGAGAGAGATCCGATTTCTAGCGCGATATTGATCTCGGGGTTGGTGTTCAATTGCAGCACGATGCCTTTCTGCGCGTAGGTCTTGAATCCCGGCGCGGTGGCCTCGAGCTCATAAGGTCCGACAGGCAGGCTGTTTAAGGCATAGGTCCCATTGGCGGCGCTTATGGCGGAGCGCACGAATCCCGTGTTGGTTTGCGTCGCCTTCAGGCGCGCACCCCCTACCGCCCCGCCGCGCGGATCGGAAACCGTGCCGGAGAACTGAACGACCGCCGTGGCTTGCGGCCAAACGGGCACGCAGCTAATCCCATACAGTAAAATCGCGAATCTGATTATGCGTGCCATGCTTTACTAACCATGTATTCTCACATGGCATGATTGCAAGATGAAACGATTCGGACTCTGCTTTTCGCTCTTGCCAGTGCTGCTGGTTGCCGGGCCGCGAGAGTTCGGAAGGGCCGAACTGGATCGCGCCATTCGGTCCAAAGGCATTCATCTGAACGTGGACGCCGGGGTGGCGCAAGGTCTTCCCGAGAGCTTCACCATCACGGGTACGCGGATCATGGGAGCGGACGATCGCGGGTTGATGTACGGGCTGTTCGAGGCCGCGGAGCAGATCGATCGCGATGGACGCCTGCATGACTTCAAGGGCGCGCCAAGCACGCCCATTCGCGGCATCCGTACGTTTATCCATAACGCCGCGCTCGAGCGCGACTGGTACTACTCGCACGAATACTGGGATCGATATTTCACCATGCTGGCGCATGATCGTTTCAACCGCTTCAACCTTGTGTTTGCGCACCAAACCGATTACCTCGCGCCTCCCTACCCGTTCTGGCTCGATCTCCCCGAATTTCCAACAATCAAGGCCAGGAATCTCACCCCTGTTCAACGGCGGCGGAATCTCGAAATGCTGCAGTACATCTCGCATTCCGCCGTGGACCACGGCATCGATTTCACGCTGGGAGTTTGGGAGCACAACATTCAGGACTACCGCAATCCGCCCATGCGGCCCATGACGGAAGGTCTCACGGATGAGAATATCGGCCCCTATAGCTACGCCGCGCTCAAAACAATTTTGAAGCTCTGCCCGGATATTAGCAGCGTGCAGATGCGAACCAACAACGAATCGGGTATCCACAACGACAAGCAGGTCGACTTCTACCGCAACCACGTCTTCCGCGCGATTCGCGACGCGGGCCGTCCGGTGATCCTGGACCTTCGGGGATGGGCCGTCGCGGGCGGGATGGTTACTGCGGCTGGGGAAGTTGGAATTCCGGTTCGCCTTTCAACTAAATACTGGGCCGAAGATCTCGGCCGCCCCTACCAGCCAGCCGAGACCTATGCCGGATACAGCTACATTAATTTTCTCGAAAAGCCGCGCGGCTACCGGTTTTATTGGGAACTTTGGGGACTCGGTTCGAACCGTTTGCTGCTCTGGGGCAGCCCGGATTACGTAAGGCGCGCCGTTCCCACTTTCGGCCTCAGTGGATCGGAAGGATTTGAGATCGATCCCCCGCTGGCGCAGAAGGGTTTCGGGAATGCTTCCGAGCCGTGGAGAATTTTCACGGCATCGCAAAGCCGCCGCGTTTTTTGGAAATGGGAATTCGAGCGGTACTGGCTTTTCTACCGTTTATGGGGCCGCATCGCCTACGATCCCGCCGTTTCAAGCCATGTCTGGATGGACGAACTCACGCGGCGTTTCGGCGCGGCGGCTCAGGACGTAATGGATGCCTACTCGCGCGCGAGCAAGGTTATTAACGAGATCGTCGCCGTGCATCTTGCCGACCCCAACATGTATATATGGCCGGAGATCAACCCGGGCGGGCTGGTGGATGCTTATCGCCAGGTATTGCCCAGCGATTGGCGCGCGGTCGCATCGATTCCGGAAGCTGTCGAAAACCGGCTGCACGGGAACGCCTCCGCGAAACAAACGGCCCTCGCGACATCTGCTGAATTTAACGACATTGCCGGCAGTATCGAGGCGGCGGTGGATAGCGCGGCGAAGAAGATCCAGCCGGAAAATCGCGAGTGGCTCTCGACCGAACCCGATTTTCGCGTTCTGGCGCTCATGGCCCGTTATCACGCGCACAAACAGAAGGCGGCATACGATCTCGAACTGTTCGACCGTACCGCGGATGCCGCCACGCTGGCGGACGCGCGCCGCGAGCTGACTTCCGGCCTGGGCACCTGGGAGCGCTTGGCCGCACTCACCGACGGCCTCTATCCCGCGAACATGAGTTTTGGCCCGGACGATGCGGGCCACTGGAAAGACAAGCTGCCGTACGTGCGCCACGATCTCGAAACGGTGAAAGATCGCGAGGAAGTGCTGGCGCGTTTCGGCCGGTTTCAAGCGGGTTTCGATTTCGGCGGCCCCGTCAAAAGCCAGGCGCGGGCGGCGGCCTATCGCGCGGACAATTATGTTCTGCGGAATAACGTGGAGCCGCGCTTTTTTCCGGTTGACGCCCAAACACGCTTCACCGAAGAGCTTGGTTATGGCTGGCTTGCAGACGGAGCCAGGGAGTCTGCCGCCATCCCGCTTACGCCGTACTTGGAGGTGCGGGCGGTCGCGCGGAATCCCGGCAATCTGCCGCCTGACGTTCTATTTCGCGACTACATCAAAGGACGCAGCCCGCAGCGATTTGCCGTGAAGGTCGCGCCGGGCAAATATATCGTTTCCCTGCTGCACCCCGACCACAGCGCAACCGAATTGAAGCTTACCGCTCAAGCCGGCCGGCTCGAAATTCCATTCCCAGAGGGCGACTGGTCTGTTTCGGGCGTAGTGGTCAAAGCGATACTTCCGCCCGACGCGCCCGCCCTGCCGCCCGCTCCCGCGGTGTTGCCGCGACCGGAAATGCGGCACGATAAACCGTCCGTCGCTTCGGCCGGCAAGCCTCTCGCGCTCGCGTTATCCGTTTCAGGCGATTCCCGCGCGCGGCGGATAAGGCTCTACTAC